>QFQM01000318.1 GCA_003243255.1 Flavobacterium psychrophilum
GTTGTTCTATACTTGGCTTTTCCATTACAATTCTATTTTCCCCCCATTATACAAATGCAGTGCTTTCATTAAAATCCCCTTAAGCATCAGTCCCCATCGGGTAGTGATTTGATTTTCGGGTTTGTTTCTTTCTTCTGAACTCTCGCCTTTTTCTTTTGCAATAACTGCTCTTGTCTTTTGAAAATGGGCTTTCTTTTCTTCAGTCACTCCACTGACAAACAAATCGCACAATTCTTCTGCGTCAATCATGGCCAGGCTGATGCCTTGTCCTCCGGGGCCATAAGGGTGGGCCGCATCGCCAATCAAAAACATTTTTTCGCTATACCATTTAGCAGGTACACCGCCATTGTAAACAGGTTGGTAATACAGCACTGTTTTGGGATTAGCTTTACATACCTGAAAAATTTGTTGCAAATAAGAAGGCCAGTTTTTCGCTCGCTGTGTTAATTGGTCGTACACATCTTTGTCGGTCATAGCTTCTGCCTCAGTCTCCGTCATGTGAATATGAGTCCACAAGAAATTGTTTTTATAGTTGTCGTCCGGTTTTATTTTTCCAATGGAACCAAGTCCAATATTTCCATTGATGCTATTAAATAGTGACATCTCTACTTTTTCATCGGTGGGATAAATCAAACCGATTCCCAAATAACCTGCATATCTTTTAGCTGAATTACTGTCAGGATTTAATAATCTTCTTACTTTGGAGCCTACTCCGTCTGCACCCACCACATATTTACCAATGATACTTTGACCATCTGTGGAAATAGCCTCTACGCTGTCTGAATGTTCAACTACATTATCCAACTTAAAATTATAGATCACCTTTATGCCCAATTCATTGATGCGCTCACGAAGTTTTTCGAAAACAGCCAATCGAGTTACTATAATAGCAGGGCTGGCATCTGGCGTGTTTTTTACATCAAACTGTACTTTGCTGTTACCAAAGTACATCACTAATTTTTCTGTGCTTTCGCCGATGTTGCGAATGCCCATTTTTTCAAGCACTTTCACGCCTTTAGCCGAAATCCTAACGCCACTGGTTGCTCCTCCAAAACTTTCTCTGGCTTCCAATACTACACACTGATTTTTTTTCTCAGCAATTTGAATAGCAAGACTCAAGCCTGCAATTCCGGCACCTATAATGATTATGGGCCCTTCTTTTCTCTGTGTCATATGATAAATTTTATTGATGACACAAAATTGGTTTGCTTCGGGCATTGAAAATTGTAAAAATCAGCCGCTTTGATTGGGAGATAAACTACTTGTAAAAAGTACTTTTTAAAATTGTAAAAATCGGTCGGATGTCAAAACCGGTTGATTCCATTAAAAATAAAAGATCAACCACTCGTCTGGGTCGTGACATCCGCGCAGCATTCACCTACTTTTGCTTCTCGACTGAAAAGAAAACTTTGGAATGGCCCAATTATAGGGCGAGTTTACACTATCTATTGATCGGGTGGCCACTTTTGTCAAACTTGTTCAGCTTGTGAGTTGACCGAAAAATCTACCAGATAAAGACATGGCTTAAATCAATTTTCAGGCATTCCCCCTGATAATTGAATAAATCGATCACTTTGATTTTTAGATAACTCTTTTGGAAGAACTCCTGAAAACCTTTTCACTTCTTTAATGAAATGACTTTGGTCGGTGAAATTTAATTCGGGAAACAGTTTGCCTTCTTTGATTTGTGTAAACGATGCGCGGAAACGTAGGATACAGCAATAGGTTTTTAATGAAGCTCCGAACTGGTGGTTGAAGTATCTGTTAATTTGTCGACTACTCCAGCCTACTTCTGCCGAGAGTTTATCTACAGGTAATGTACCTTTCGATACATAAATTAAATCAAACAGTTTCTTTTTCCGGCTATCGACTTCCTCTGTCAGGAGTGAGGATATTTTTCGCGATGCTTTTTCTTTGAAACTTCCAAAGTCGTTCAAATCATTAACATTAAAATCCCAAAAGTGATCTGGCATTTTTTTTCCATAGTCCAATATGTCCGAAACCGTATTGCGAAAAATATACTCTACTGCTAGCAGTTTAAAACTTATCGCATAAATGATTGCTTTGGGAGAAATGGTTACTTGCTCAGGCTGTGTCCCAATCCCCAAAAGTGTGATGTTAAACGGTTCAATAGATGATTTTGACAAAAGTAAATCAATGCGTCCGTCAGGTAAAATCACTACTTCTTTATCGCTTTCCGACGCGTTGTCCAGCATCCAAAAACTTTCTACAAAGTCGGAAAGTGAGTTTTCGGGCTTTACAAATTTCATCACTAATTCCATTGTCAAAATCTTACTCTGTCATTCTTGTTTTTGAATCCCAATATATTTTTAAAGGCTTGCCACTAATGTACTCTACGAAGATAACTCCCGGCAAATCCGCCAATTTTTCTTCTAAAGAATTCCTCACATCCCTAAAGGAGTAGGAAGCAAGAAAAGCAAATTACCGAAATCTTTAGTACTCTATTTTTCATTTGTCTGCTAAGTGGCACATAACGATTGGCTATGAAGCATTAATTTAATCCTTTAAAAAATAATTAATCAAAAGTAATGCTTTATAGCCGCTGTTAGCGGCTGGTGTTCCTTTCACTCAACTTGTCAATAATTTCTCTTTCGAAAATGCCAGTAAGTCGACCTGTTTCTTCATGGTCAATTTCATGAATTTTCAGTTTCAATCCATAGTCAATTGCGTAAATGAGTTCTATTTCCGACCCGACATTCTTGTCCGCATGACTATTTCTTTTATAGATAAAATGAAAGGCATACTCATTTGTCGCGTCCTTGTAATCTAGGTCGCAATGATAGTCACGATCTTCCTTCCCCGTTCCATTACTGTCAGCAAATGTGATTTTTAAATTCGGCTTTAGTTTGGAAATGTCTGTCAACCGTGAATGCACTTCATTTTCCGTCAACCCAAATGGATAAGTCTTTATAGGATCATACACTGCACTCATTTGTGTCGCAAGGAATATCATATACACAAATGCAGCTAAAGTCAATGCAATTGAAAACCATTTAAATTCTTTCATAAAATCCTTTATCCACGTTGTCCCGGAACACTTGCCCCTAACGCCTAGCTATAAAACGTATGCGTTTAGATACAAACATCTTTGTCCCACATTGTTGACGAAGTTTAATAGCATATATTTTAAGAACCTACGGAATAGTATATGTATTATAGCTTGTGTTAGCGGCTGGGCAGATCACCGTCTCATTGAAATATTCTCATGAACCCATTTTGCTTCATCGTCAGGCGATACTTTGTCCACGGTGCTACTAGTCCTACTAAAAGTTGCACCAGGATGATCATAGGGTTTGCTATCGTCAAAGAAAGGTCCAACAACACCAAGCATCCAACCGTCCTTTGCTGCCCAATGTGGTTCATTAACTCTGTACTTGAAGACTTCATAATGAACATTGTTGTTTTGCCCGTCAAAGTCAAATGTTACCCTTTTAATATGTTCCATTTCGTCTGGACACGCATCTAACTCTGTCGGGAATTCCAACCAGTTTGCAAGATTGCTTTCTGCACCTTTTACAAGACTAAAGTATTCCAGAGGAAATAAGTCGGTCCTGTTATGATCGCTTAAAAGTTGAAAAGCAACCTCTCGCGTCAATAAGTTTCTGGCGAATGGTAAAACATCTTGTGCTGTTATTGTCTGTCCACTCTCAAGTTTATCGTAGAGTGGTTTAATGCGGTCAAATCGTTCTTTGTTTAGTTTATTGTTTTGTCGCTTAACTGTCACTAGTCTGTAAACCACAAAAGCTACAATTACTAAAACTATTAATCCAATTATTAGTCCTATCATTTTTTTCTTGGTTCTTTTTACTTTTGTCTTGGGTAACACTGTCCTGCAGCCTTGCCGCTAATGCTAGCATATAAAGCGTGCCAACAGACCAAATTAATAATTAATCATCAAATCCTGCCGGCATGATTTATATGCATTGTTGTAGGTAGTGCCGCCTTCACGTCACTTCTTTGTAAACTTCAATGTCTCAAAAGCCTTAAGCAATTTTCTCTCGTTGTCGGGGTGTAGATTCGTCCCGTTCATTTGAAATCTGTCTGTCCCGGAACCAGCGACCCAAAGACTATCAAAGTAAACTCCGGTCATCCCGTCCCAATGTTTTTTGGTTGAAGAAGCTTAGCTCGTTTACCATCTATTGTCGTCCACGTAACATTGTTAACTTTAAATTTTTCAATGTCAACAGTGTCAGCCTTACCATAGAACTCAAACAATACGGAGTTTGATGTGGATTCCTTTTCGTTCATCAAATACATGTCACCATTCTCAACCTTAAATTTGTATTCCTCCTCAAGTGGGTTCGAGTACCACCCCAAGTCAAATGAAACGGTGTCTCCATGGTCAAGCGTCATTAAACCAACGTACGAGTCAATTCCTTTGGCTCTAACTGG
>QFQM01000319.1 GCA_003243255.1 Flavobacterium psychrophilum
AAACTTTACTTCTCTACTGACAGACCGGGTGGTCTTGGAGGTCTTGATGTATTTGTTATTGACTTTAACAAAGGTACTGATGCGAAAAACGTAGGTGCTCCGGTAAATACTGCTAAAGATGACTTTGCTTTCAGTTTCAATACTGCTAAAAACATCGGATTCTTTTCAAGTAACCGTGGAGGCGTAGATAAGCTTTACCTTGCTACTCCGGTATGTGGTGTAGAGGCTGTTATCGTAGCCAGAGATGCTAAAACAGGAAAAGTGCTTCCTGGTGCAAGAGTTGCTATCCTTGATGACAGAAACAACGTAATCGAAACAAGAACTGCAGGTGCAGATGGTAAAGTTGATTACAGCATCGACTGTAACAAAGCTTACACTATTCAGGCTTCAGCAGAGGGTTATGTAAACAACAGTTTCCCAATTGCTAAAACCAATGGTGGTACTGTAAATGTAAATGCAGATCTTCAACCGGTTGAAACAATTGTTACAGAAACAGCAGTTGTTCTTAATGAGATATACTTTGAGTTCAATAAGAGCAATGTTACTAAAGAAGCTGCTCTTGAGCTAGACAAAGCTGTTGAGGCTATGAAAGCTAACCCTACAATGGTTATCATGGTTAAAGCGCACACGGATAACAGAGGTTCAGATAAATACAACATGACGTTATCAAATGCGAGGGCTAAATCTACAGTTCAGTACATCATCTCTAAAGGTATCTCTAAAGAGCGTATCTCTGGTCAGGGTTATGGTGAGAGCGAGCCTAAAGTTAACTGTGGCGAAAACTGTACAGAAGAGCAACACGCTCAGAACCGTCGTTCAGAATTCCTTATTGTTAAGAAATAATCACACACAGGTCGTTTCTTAATAAACCAACAATAGTGAAAACCTCCGCAATGCGGAGGTTTTCTTTTTTTACGGGTATAAAAAAGGCCTCCATAGGGAGGCCTTTGTATTTTATCTTACGGGGTTAATTGTCGCTTTGGAACCACTCTGCAAAAGAGCTTTCAGTTTCCTGAAGGCGAAGCGAATGCAATGCTATATTATCAGGCAATCTTCTTTTGATCTTGTCGGCAAAATCGATAACCATATTTTCACTTGTAGGCTGGTAGTCTACCAAAATTACGTGATGTCCCCTGTTTTTTAATTCGGCAGCAAGCTCAACATGGGGTGTGTTTTTGTTGAATACCGTTGCGTGATCAAAAACATCAACAATGTCTTCTTTCACGATTTTTTTAAGGTCACCAAAATCGATCACCATTCCAAATTTCACGTTAGTAGAATCGGTTATGGGTTCGCCTATTACAGTTACTGAAAGTTTGTAGCTGTGCCCGTGCACATTTTTACATTTGCCGTCATAGCCGTAAAGGGCATGGCCGGTTTCAAAAGTAAACTGTTTGGTAATCCTGATTTTGCTCATTATAATGGTATTAAGCTTGCAAATTTACTAAATATTATGCACGAATCTAATTTATTGTAAAGCTATTGGTTTTCAGAGTATCTTTGAGCGTTTTTTATAGAATCCCTTATGGAAGATTTTCAGCTTAATCCGTTGTATGAAAAGGTTATTGATGACCTTATGGAGCAAAAATACAGTGTTGTGGACGACTTTTTTTCTAAAGATGAAGTACTTGCACTTCGTACTGCCCTTTTGGCTAAATATGATGAGGACAGGTTTAAGAAGTCGGCGATAGGCAATCAGGCAAATGAAAAGGTAATAGACGCGATTAGAGGCGATTTTATCCTATGGCTGGATGAAGAGAATACATCTGAGGCTGAAAGTCGTTTTTTTGCCAAATTAAACGATTTTAAAGACTATCTGAACCGTACCTGCTTTATGGGTATTAATGAAAAGGAATTCCATTATGCGCTTTATCCTGAGGGAACATTCTACAAACGCCACCTTGATACCTTCCAGAATGACAGTAAGCGCAAATTATCTATGGTTTGTTATCTGAATGCCGAAGACTGGCAACCTGAATATGGTGGTGAGCTTACTATCTATATCGATGAAAACGGTTTGGAAAAGGCAATAGATGTTTATCCTGTGCAGGGAAGGATGGTTGTTTTTGAAAGCCAGGTGCTTGAACACGAAGTGAAACCTGTTAAAAGGGAACGCCTTAGTATTACCGGATGGCTTAAAACCAGAGGATGATTATTTCTTAAATTGCGATAAAGCGTTTTTGGTGAAGTCAGACAATACTAAGCGTCCTGATATTTTTGCCCTGTCTGCTAAAAGCTGACCCCAGTTTTCAGTACCTTCCCACAAAACCTTTTTCATGTCGGCTAATGCTTCCGGATTATAGCCCGCAAGCTTTTGGGTAAAGATGTCTAGTTCTTTATCAAGATCTTCAGTATTTTCAAAAACCTTGGCATAAAGCCCTTTTTCCTGAGCCCAATAGGCGTTTTTCCACTCATGTGCAGCAAGTGTCATTTCTGATAATGCCGCTTTGCCCATTTTGCGTTCAACTGCCGGAGCGATTACAAACGGGCCTATGCCTATTGTAAGTTCTGATAGTTTTACTGCACTGTTTACGGTTGCCAGTGCATAATCGCATGCTGCTGCAATACCAACGCCTCCGCCAACAGCTTTTCCATGGATACGGCCTACAATAAGTTTAGAGCAGTTGCGCATTGCATTGATAACATTTGCAAAACCTGAAAAGAATACCGCACCCTGCTCCAGGTTAGAAACGGCTAACAATTCGTCAAACGAAGCGCCTGCACAAAAAGCACCTTCACCTTCGCTTCTCAATACAATCAGGTTTACCTGAGGGTTATTGCTTAAGGTGTTGAGTTCATCGGTAAGGCGTTGCAATAGTTCGCCGGGGAATGAATTGCTGGCAGGATGGCCAAATTCTACAGTAGCAATATTATTGTCGATTTTAGTATATAGGGAGCCATTTGGCCTTGTGGTGGTTGACATGCGATTTATTTTGAGGTAAATGTAAGCCAAATGGTAAAAAGGCAAAACACTTTTTTTAAAACTTTGTATTTTGATAGTTGTAAATTGGAAATTAATTACACTATATTTGCCACACATAATGGGGATGTAGCTCAGCTGGCTAGAGCGCTTGCATGGCATGCAAGAGGTCGTGGGTTCGACTCCCATCTTCTCCACAAACAAAAAACGCAATCAACCTGATTGCGTTTTTTGTTTTTAATTATTCAACTACTTTTCGCGGCAAGCGCATTCATGGTGTTCGTTTAAATAGGCAATACTTGCTTCACAAATACTTTTAAGGACTGTGATGTTGATGTCGGATAGTTTTTTAATATAAATACAGGCTTTTCCCATTTTAAACTTACCCAGATTTTCCAGCAATGGTTCGTTTTCTTTGGTTGGCGAATAAACATATAGTGAGAACTCCGCTTTACGGGGAGAGAAACCAATCATTGGGGCTGAACCTTCGTGTCCGCTGGCATATTTATAATTATAACTTCCGAAACCTATAATGGTAGGCCCCCACATTTTGGGCTCAAATCCTGACCATTCACTCATTAGCTTAATTAACTGAAAACTGTCTGACTTTTTCAGATCATTTTCTACGTATGAGTTTATAAAATCGGTTACGTTTACCTGTGTTTCAGCTGTTTTGTTTTTAGTAGCCATGACTGTCTGTTTTACACAAATTTATAGATAGTTGTTTATTTAAACAATCGTAAAAAGCAGATTGTAATCAGATAATAAAAAAGCCTTACGGGAGTAAGGCTTTTTCTAATGCTTTCTGAGCAATATTATTCTTTTACAACTTTCTTTGTAAATGTTGATTTTCCATCTGAAAATTTAAGGAAATACATTCCGTCTGCCTGATTGCTCAAATCGATCTCCAGCATGTTTATTAGTGAATTCTGATAAACTCTCTGACCCTGAATGTTGAATATTTCTAATGTGTAATCCTGAGCTGATTCACCTTTTAATTCCAGTTTAAAGATGCCGTTTGACGGGTTTGGATATATTGAAATCAGGTTAGCCATGCTTCCAAAATCCTCAATCCCCACTGTCGAAGAACCGTTAAAATATACCTTCCAGTATTTTTGCTGCCCGTTAAAGAATACATCTGATGTGTTTTCTGTAGACTGGTTTTCAGTATCTATAAAATCCGGTTTCAGGTCACCATTCATGTCTACAACAACATGGAAATCGTCTGAAAATCTATAGTCGTAATTGTCAGAAACTGCAGGGATATTCCATTGTGTTGCAGTTGCACTGAATCCTGAACCATTGTTAAGATATACCTTCCAGTATTTTTGCTGTCCGTTTAAAAAAGTATCCTGGGTGCCATTAGTTGCCGGGTTTTCAGTATGGATAAGATCCGGTTTTCCATCTCCGTCCATATCTACCACAACGTGATAAGTATCTGCAAATCGGTGCTCATAGCCATCAAGAACAGCAGGTAAATTCCATTGTGTT
>QFQM01000320.1 GCA_003243255.1 Flavobacterium psychrophilum
ATTCACCATCGCGCGGCACCACATGCTGACTTTTACCTTTTGACATTTGTATTAAAGGTTAAAGTTTATGCCTCGGACATTTTTTCGGATTACGAGACTATATAGCCGGGAGTGTTATTGGGCTTTGTTATTTCCGTTCAAGTAAGATGGCTTTGTATTAATTAAAACAATCTTAGTTTTGCGGCTGTTTTACTACAAAACGGAATATCTCCTCAGCAAAACTGAGGCTACACAACCAATCGATATTCCTGTCAAATGCCGGAAGTTGGCGCTTTCGGCATTTTTTATTTTCATCCCTTCCATCATTGTATGGCTTGCAGTTCAAATGCGTACTTCTGATAGCTGATCAATTCATGTCCAGGTTCATTTTCTATCCATGCTTTCTCTTTGTGGCTGATGCCTACTATTTGCTTTGTATTGCAATTGGCAAATTTCTTAGCTACATCCTCAAGTGTTTTTAACTCTACTTTAGAAAAAGCTTCTTCCTCAAACTTCTTAATTGCTGAAATTGCCTCGCCATAGTTTCCATCATTAAATTCGATAAGATTAACATTGGCAAATTCATCATCCTTCAGTTTTACATAGAGCTTATCATACTCTGCCGGTACCGGTCCAAACGGAATTGCACGGTAGGCAATTCCACTGATCGAGTAACCTGTACGTCTATAGTTCAAAAAATCACTATAGAATAAAAGCTTGTTCAGTTTGGTCTTCCAAAGATCATTAACGTGCTCAGAGAAGTAGGCTATGATTAATGCGATGCGTTCAAGAGAAGGCTTCCGGTAGCCTGTGTACTCTGTCGGTTTTGAATGACTGAAAATTTGCTCCGTGAATAAATGCTCCCACACGTTGTCTCTGTTTTTTTCAATCAGCTCGTCAACACGCTCCGAGAATCTTTTATACTCCCGGTCAGTTAACACAGCCTTGCTATCATCCAGGAATTTCTTGAATTCCTCCGGGTCCTTTGCAGCTTGAATCAAGCGACCACTGGCGACAGTTGGAATATCCCCAGCCTCGTACTGACGGTAGCTGTTCACTCCAAAGCCCAGTATCTCCGACATTTTTGTAGCCGACAATCCATATTGCTCCCGGATCTCCTTTATCTCATCTGGAAACGGAACGCCATACTTTTCCCTATACTGGTTGTACAACTGATTCACATTAATTTGATCAAGTTCATCAGTTGTAAATTCCTCGGTTGTGTCATTACACTTGTAAAAAAACTGTATTACCGAGAATACATCCTTTCTGAATTCAAGTTCCTTTTTTTCATACTGGAGAGTTGCCTCGCCATCTGTGAATGGACTTTTCATAATCATTTTTTATATGGGTACTCAATTGCCCTCTCGGCAAGATGAAACGATATGCAGATTACCGGCTTGTTCATCATTCCAATAGTGATCTTGATGTACACTTCCTTTTGCTTTAGTAATCTGCCAAATTCCCACAAGTCGGGTCCGTTATCGACATCCTTTGTGGGCCCCCGGAAATAATCTTCGACTTTTAATTCTTTAAGAAATTCTTTTCTGCTCACCTTAGTTATTTCCAAATCAATTAGCGCCTGAAGGTTCTTATCCCTGTTCAGGAAAATCACATCGAAGACCTCCATCTTGGCCCTGAACGTGTTCAAAAACGCTTCTACTTCTGATTTGGTCGCCATCAAATAATTGATTTAGCATGACCAAATTTAATTAAATAACTCATTTAGCCACTAATTAGTTTAATATATTTGTTAACAAGTTGAATAAACAACTAATACGTTGAATTTATATAATCAATTAAGTTCCTGTAAATCAGATACTTAATTCATGGCTACATAATAAATAATAGAATGGACTCTCTCATGGTGTTTAATACGGTGATCTATGACATCCAACCTCTAGCGGGGGAAGGCGGCATGGCTTTCTTCGCAGAATCCTCAGACAATGAAGAGAGCGTAACCTCCAATACCGAGGAGCAAATCCTGAGATGGATACTTGCTCACAGAAGCTTGGGCAAATTTCTTGTAAGCCAATTTTTTGAAGTTCCGTCAACGGTCAAAGGATATCTTGGGCTTACTGATCCGTTTGTTGAATCTGGCCGCAAGCCAGGAGACATTGATCTTCTTTTAATTGATCCTACCAAACCAGATAGGTCGATTGCATTTGAAGTTAAGCGAGTGAAAGCGGTAGCAACTGATGACGAAGTGTCCAGGGTGAATGGAGCCGAGAAAATTAGGAAAGGGGTAATTCAGGTAAATAAGTATCAGTCATTAGGATTTCATCAGACATACCTTATGGTTATAGTCTTAAATGATGCAAGGGCCAAGCGCACGCCCAATGTGGCTCTGAGAACAGCTAACTCCTCCAATGTTCAACGTGTCTTCGGTATTCCATGGAACGAACCACTTCATGCCGATGTCGGAATCGTATATGTAGAGTTAACCCAATTCACAGGAAGAGCCATCGCGCAAACGGGAAGCTTTGGGGTTTGCATAGATAAGAGAGCCTCAATGCTTGAGCAAGCATCTGATTTTACAACGAAAATCGAAAAGCTTTCCAGTCAGCCCAATAGACATTATACTAATTTCAATTGAATAAAAGGCTAATGGCTTAACCACCCTTGATGCGCATTGTAATAACAAGTAAAAGAAAATATGAAGATCAAATCTGAGGACTCTCTTTTTCCGCCATCCATGCTGATTGAAAAAATGGTTGAGTTTCCAATTTCCGAGGATGAATTGGAACAGAAAAAGGAAATTATAAAGAAATGGATTGATGAATTAAATTCCGGAAAACTATCCAAGTCCAAAGAAGAAAGTATCAAGTATAGATTTCTGCAAGACTTCTTTCATAAAATTCTCGGATTCAATGAAGACCATCCTACTGAATGGCAAATGGCTCCGGAACATAAATCTTTTGTTGATGGAACAAAGCCCGATGCTGCCCTTGGTATATTTCAACTTCACGAAAATACGATCTCTGCCAAAGTCACAGCCGTAGTTGAAATTAAAGACTTCAATACTGACTTAGATAAAAAGGTTGACGGCATCTCACCTGTGGAACAAGCGTTCAGCTATGCTCCAAAAACTAAGGCTTCTTGGGTTTTTGTATCCAACTTTAAAGAAATCAGATTCTATTTCGGGCTGGATCAATTGGAGCACCAAAAGTTCAAACTGGAAGAACTAAACAAAGACGATGTCTTAAAGCAATTTATTTTTATTTGCCACCAAAACGCCCTAGTTCACCCAATCAAATCGAGAACCACACAACTCCTTGAAATACGTGGCACATATAATTTCAAAAAGTACAAGGCAAAAAAACAACACATCATCGATGAACTCTACAAATCGCTTAAAGCGTTCGATGGCCTGGAATTCATCGATCCACATCTGCTGGCCAATATCTATCCGTTTAACATTCTTGATGACTACGTCTGGCATTACGAAAACTATTGCCTCTTCACCTTAAATCCAGAGATATATTCCCTACTGACAAATATTGAAATATCAAATGGACAGGTAATCCTCAACCCAGCCCTGATGCGTGAGTTGAAGCGTAAAAAAGTAACTGACCCTGTAAAGAAAATTTCTTTTATCCTCAAAACGCTAAATCGTTCCCACGTATTCCATCTTACCAGTGTAAAAGATTATAAGGCAATTTGGCAAAGAAATAAAAGTCCAAACGTAATTGGCTTTAGCGTTCGGCATTTTTTTGGAGTCGAAAATGAAAATGACCAAGGAATTACAAAAAATATAATATTAAATCAGAACCAGTCATGCGACTGTCTTAGCTGCAACTTTAGAAGCTTGGATCTTAAGGCCATGCTAAAAAAACTGAAAACACCTGGAAATGATATCTCACTATATGAACTCGGATATGGCAATTATCTGGTGAGCGCTTCGGGGTACAAGAAAGCGTTTGAATATTATAGCCAAATAGTCAAAATATGGCAGGCAAAAAAACGTAGACCGATTGAAGCATACCTCGCTACTTACAATCTTATTGCATTGTTCAATTTGGTTTCTTACTACGAAGAGGATGATGAGAAGAAATTAAGTAATCATATCAAGTCGCTGGATTTAGAGCGGATGCTCTGGGAAGAACTCCACATGCTCAATAGAGATGTAAAGGAGTCCCTAAAAGCCATTAGAGATAGAACGTTCATTATTCAGATAAAGAAGAAGACAGATGAACTGCATAAGGATTTGATTGCTGCAAAGCGGCACTATGACCGTGGTGGCAATTACTCAGCAATCGGCAACTACACCTATCAACTATATCACCAGTTCAGCCTCCTCTACACCTATGTCAATAGAAACTTTATAGTTGCTGATGCATATTCAGAATATCAGAATATTGTAGCCCTAATATTTGATGGTCTTTTGATAAGTCATTCGCTCCAAAAATACCCATATCGCCTTGCG
>QFQM01000321.1 GCA_003243255.1 Flavobacterium psychrophilum
AGAACGAGCCCGACGAATTCTCCATAGACCACGCGCTGGCCGCGCCGCAGGCCACCATCGCCTGGGACGGTGTGCGCAACTACCAGGCGCGCAACTTCATGCGCGATGCCATGCAGGTGGGCGATGGGGTGCTGTATTGGCACTCCAGTTGCGCCGAGCCCGGCATCTACGGCATCGCCCGCATTGCAGGCAACCTGCGCGTCGATGCCTCGCAGTTCGACCCGCGCAGTCCCTACTACGACCCCAAGTCCTCGCCCGACAAGCCACGCTGGCTCACGCTGGACGTGCAGGCGCTGCGCAAGACACGCACGCTGCAGATCGCCGAACTGCGCGAGCATCCCGAGCTTGCCGGCATGCGTGTACTGCAAAAGGGCAACCGCCTGTCGATCACGCCGGTCACGCCCAAGGAGTGGGCCTTCATCGAAGGCCTGCTCCAACCCGCCTGAGCTGCCGCCCCGCCGCGGGCTGCTTTCTTACAAGCAAGAAGCTTCTCTCCTGCACGCCGGACCTGGACCGGCCGCTATGCTTTTGGGCATTTGCGAACCTGGATTTCGCATGCTGGAGGGAGAATCTTCGTGCGTTGGCGAAAAGCAAAAGCAAAAACACCCCCTGGAACACCCAAGAGCGGCATGGCCGCTGCGCCCGGCCGCCTGCGTCTGGCGCTGCGCGACGCCATCGCCGCCTCCCTGGGTGCGATGCTGGCCTGGGAGCTGTCCCACTACCTGCTCGGCCACCCCAAACCCGTCTTTGCCGCCGTCACCGCCCTGGTCTGCCTGGCGCCCGGCCTGCCCAGCCACCTCAAGCAGACCTGGGGCCTGGTGCTGGGCTGCGCCATCGGCATCATCGTCGGCGAACTGGCCTGGCTGCTGCCCGACACCATTCCGCTGCTGCGGCTGAGTCTGGCCTCGCTGGTCGCCCTGTCTCTGGCCGCCATGCTCGGACAGCCGCCGGTCGTACCGATACAGGCGGGCGTCTCCGTCGTGCTGGTGCTGAGCATGGGGCCGAGCGCCGCGGGCGAGACGCGGCTGGTTGACGTACTGGTGGGCGCCGGTGTCGGCCTGATGTTCAGCCAGGTGATCTTCACGGCCAATCCGCTGCGCGCCGTGTCGCGCTCGGCAAGCGCCTTGCTGGGCCAGCTGGCCGAGGGGCTGGAAGCCACCCTGCGCGCCACCGCCACCCACGACACGCCCGATGCCACCGTCGCGCTGGGCCAGCTCACACGCAGCAGCGATGCGCTGAGCGCGCTGCGCGCAGCCATGGTGGAGGCGCAAAGCGCCAGCCGCTGGTCCCTGCGCGGCCGCCTGGGTGGCGCGGGGCTGCAGACCATCACCGGGCGCTATGACCGCCACGCCGTGCGCCTGTATGCCAGCGCACTGCTGCTGGGCGAAAGCCTGGTACGCGGCATGTCGCATGACAGTGGCCTCATGCCGCGCGCCATCGTCCTGCACTGTGAATGGCTGGTCGATGCCTGCCGCCAGCTATCCGCCAACGGCAACGTGGTGGCCCTGCAGCCCGATGACGCCCTGGCCGAACTGGCCGCATCCGCACCCCAGGCCCCCGCCCAGCCGGTGCCCCAGGCCTGGCTGCCCGCGCTGGACCATGCGCAGCAGATGGAAGAGGCCCTGAAGGCGTTGATAGGCTCGCGCGACGCGTGATTCAGACTGCAGCGCGCCCGCACGGCGCTGCACCCGCACCGCCGATGCGCCCGATCGCGCCAGCCAGCCACCAGCCGATGGCGCACATGGCCGCCGTCACCACCCAGGTCCACTGCCATCCGCCCGCCTGCACGGCCACGGCCGCCACCAGAGGCGGGCCTGCAAACTGCCCCACGCTGGACCATTGCTGCATGAAACCCACCGTGGTCGATACCGTGGACTCATCGGGGGCCAGCCGCACTGCCATGGAAAACAGCGTGCCCGGGATCAGCCCGCCCGCCGCCGAAAACAACACCACCGCCACAAAGCGCAGCCACAACGGCGCCAGCGGTTGCCCCTGCCATTGCAGATAGGCCAGCAGCGCACACGCCGCCATGCAGCCAAACCCCAGGCGCAAGGCGCGTGTGGCGCTCCAGCCGCCTTGGAGCAAACGGCCAGAGGCCACGTTGCCCACCATGTTGGCCAGCGCCACCACGGCCGTCAGCGTGCCCGACAATGCGGCGCCCAGGCCCGCCTCGGCATAGACCGTGGGGAGAAAGCCGATGACGGCCATCCACTGCCCTGAATACACGGCAAAGGCCACAGCCACGCACCAGGGTCCGGGGCTGCGCAGGGTCAACCCCAGGCGAGGACGCCAGCCACCGCCCGCCACCGACGCGCCAAGGGGCACCGGCCTGTCTGCCGGCACGCCACACCAGACGGCGACCCATGCGAATGCCGAGATCAGCCCCAACAGCAACCACCATGAGGGCCAGGATGCCCAGGCCATCACCCACGGCCCCAGCAGCAAGCCGATGGCACTGCCCAACGGCATATAGGTGCCCCACCAGCCCATGCGCGCGCTCAGATCGCTTGGCGCCACACAGCGCCGGATCAGACCCGGCCCCGGCATGGCCACCAGCAAAAAGCCCAGCCCCTCCACGGCACGCAAGGCCAGCAGCGCTGCAAACCCCGTAGCGGTGGCACCCAGGGCGCTGGCACCCGCCATCAGCAGCAGGCCTGCCAGCATGCTGCGCCGCAGCCCCCAGCGGTCTGCACCCAGACCCACCACCAGGCCCAGCACCATGCCGGCCACCTGCACGGTGGAAAGCAGAAAGCCGGCCTGCAGCAGGGACAGGCCCAATTGCTGCTGCAGCACCGGCACAGCCGGCGGCAGCTTGCCTACATGCAGAGCCGCGCTGACGCCGGCCGCCACGACGATCCATGAGGGATGCACCCCCTGCTTCGTTGTTTTCACTGGATGCTGTCTCCCGGGGGCGCATGCCATGCGCCCTGTAGCTGATGTGTGAAGTATCGAAAGCATAGGCCAAGCGGCGCCTGCAAACAGCACTCTTCTTACCCGCCACCCCGTCTGCATGGAGGCACACTGAAGGCTTGGATCAACTCCCGAGGCCTCGCGCATGCGCTCATCACTAGATTTCAGCTCCTGGTCTTCGCTGCTGTCCACGGTGTTGGGCCTGCTGCTGGTCACCTGCCTGATGATGGGCATTCGCCTGCTGTTCATGCAGACCGTGCAAAAGCGGCGCGAGCGTGAGAACCGCCAGATCAATGAACGCCTGAAGTCGCTTATCGCCGCCTACAAGACGCTGGGCGGCTCCTTCACGGGCACGCTGCATGTGAATCCCCTGCACCTGCGCGATCTGCGCAGGCCAGCCGCCGACGACACCGATGCACCACCGGCTTTTGGCAGCGAGCGCCAACGGCGCATTCGCGATGCGGTCGAAGCCGCGCTGTCCGATGTCATCTTGCTCGGAACGCAAGACCAGGTGCGCATGGCCGCCCAGGCGGCCCAGGCGGCCCAGGACATGGTGGCAGGCCAGCCTGTCGAGACTGCGGCACTCGTCGCTTCGCTGCGCGCCTTCATCCGCGAAGCGCTGGATCTGGAGCCGATCCCCGACAGCCTGCGCGTTCCCAACCAGGGCCCCACGCGTCCGGGCGGCACGACGGGCGGGGCGCGCAAAGGTGGCGCGGAATCCGGCGCTTCAAGCAAGGGCGGTGGCGGTGGCGGCGGCGGTGGTGGCGCAGGAATGGGCGCCGCAGGCATGGGCGGCCTGGGCATGGGAGCAGGCCTTGGCGTCGGCGTTCACCATGGAGACGATGGCACGCCCCCACCATGAACACCTGCCGTGCCAGGTCGAACCGCAAGCCACTGGGACGCCGGCCCGCTTGCCGAGCGAACATGACACTCGCCAGAAACAGCCAGGCCTGCGAGGTACCAGATGGCACCCCGCAGGCCTCGCATGCCGGGCAGCAGCCGCCTGCCTGCCCGTCCTCCCCCACCAATTTCTGTCAGACCATCACCACATCACAGCCGCAGCTTGGCCGTTGCCAGCAGCAAACCAAACCCCACCAACATGCCGCCAAAGGCCCTGTCTATCCAATGCCGCACGGCCAGCAGCCGCGCACGCACCCGCTGGGCCGAAAAGCACAGCGCCACGATGCAGAACCACGCCACATGGGCCAGCGAGATGAATCCGCCATATGCCAGCTGCGTGGCCAGCGGCGTGTCCTGTCCCACGATCTGCAGGAACAGGCTGACCACGAACACCGTGGTCTTGGGATTGAGCGCATTCGTCAGAAAGCCCGTGCGCAGCGCCGCCATGTCGGAGAGCGCGGCCACGGGCTGGCTGGGCAAATCGCCCTCCGGGCGGCTGCGCAGCATGGTCACGCCCAGATAGATCAGATAGGCTGCACCCAGCAGCTTGACCACGTCGAACAACCAGGTGGACTGCTGCATGAGC
>QFQM01000030.1 GCA_003243255.1 Flavobacterium psychrophilum
TGAATATTCTGTAGCCGGACCTTGAGTTTTGCTGATCAATACTCCATTGTTTCTTCCCGGAATAGCCCCTTTGAAAGGCTTATATTCTGTGAAACGGTGTGCCATGATCGCTTCCCCTGCAGTAGCCGTCAACATCTGAGAACGCAATCCGATCAATCCTCTTGAAGGAATTTCGAATTCCATGTGCTGCATCTCCCCTTTCGTTTCCATGATGTGAAGATCTCCTTTTCTCTGCGTTGCCAAGTCGATTACTCTGGAAGCATATTCTTCAGGAACGTCAACGACCAAAGATTCGTAAGGCTCACAGCTTACTCCGTCGATTTCTCTTAAGATTACCTGCGGCTGTCCGATCGTCATTTCATATCCTTCTCTTCTCATTGTCTCAATAAGAACTGATAAGTGAAGTACACCACGGCCAAATACCATAAATTTATCAGCACTGTCAGTTTCATTAACACGAAGCGCAAGGTTTTTCTCAAGCTCTTTAGTTAACCTGTCTTTAATGTGGCGAGAAGTAACGAATTTACCTTCTTTACCAAAGAAAGGAGAGTCGTTGATAGTGAATAGCATACTCATTGTAGGCTCATCGATAGCGATAGACTCAAGAGCTTCCGGATTTTCAAAATCAGCAACAGTATCACCAATCTCGAATCCTTCAAGACCTACGATAGCACAGATGTCACCGGCAGTTACTTCTTCTACTTTACGACGGCCAAGACCTTCGAAAGTGTGAAGTTCTTTAATTTTTGATTTTATGATCTTACCATCACGCTTAACAAGCGAAATGTTCATACCTTCTTTAAGCACACCTCTTTGAAGACGTCCGATAGCGATACGGCCTGTAAAGCTAGAGAAGTCAAGAGAAGTGATAAGCATTTGAGGCGTACCTTCAGATACTTTAGGAGCAGGAATATGCTCAAGTACCATATCAAGAAGTGGCTCAATGTTTTCAGTCTGGTTTCTCCAGTCAGTGCTCATCCAGTTATTTTTAGCTGAACCGTAAACTGACGGGAAGTCAAGCTGCCATTCTTCAGCGCCAAGTTCGAACATAAGGTCGAATACTTTCTCGTGAACTTCTTCAGGAGTACAGTTTTCTTTATCTACCTTATTGATAACCACACATGGCTTAAGGCCAAGGTCGATAGCTTTCTGAAGTACGAAACGAGTTTGCGGCATTGGTCCTTCAAAGGCGTCAACAAGTAGTAACACACCGTCGGCCATGTTAAGTACACGCTCTACCTCGCCACCAAAGTCGGCGTGGCCCGGAGTATCGATAATGTTGATTTTAGTTCCTTTGTAAGTAACCGAAACGTTTTTAGAAGTAATGGTAATACCTCTTTCACGCTCAAGGTCGTTGTTATCCAGGATAAGATCGCCTGTGTTTTCGTTCTCACGGAACAGTTGGCAATGGTACATGATTTTGTCAACCAATGTTGTTTTACCGTGGTCAACGTGGGCAATGATCGCAATGTTTCTAATTGACTGCATTATATATTTTTTTTGAAGGTGCAAAGGTACACATTATTTCGACAAAAAAAACATTAGTTATGAGCAAGTTAGGTTTTATTCACTAATGTTTAAGGCTGATATTTCAGCAATTGCAGCATAAAACGCATATTATAGCCAAATTACAAAAGTATTCTCAGCAAACTAACAGTTTTACTGCGATTGTAACCAAAAGATTATTTAATTTGCTTTACAATAATATAATACCACTTAATCTCAAAAAAAGCACAAATAAACCTGGTTTGCTTAATGTAATCTATATTTGCCCTAACCAACTAATTACAACCATGAAACAATTTTTACTATTGCTGTTTTGCCTTCCTGTATTTGCACAAACCGACGTAATTTATAACGGAGAACATATTAACGAACTTGATGCAAATAATCAAAAAACGGGAATTTGGAAAGTGTTCGACACAAAAAACAATCTTATGGCTACCTGCGAATTTAAGGATGGTGAACCTGTTTCACGGACCAGATATTACAAAGACAACAAGCTGATACTAAGCCTAAACAATGATATCTGCATAATATACAAAGGCAACGATTCTGTTCAGGCTAAAAGAGTCATGATTGATGAAGTGAATAGTAAGCTAGTCGATATTGAAGGCAACGACTTGTCCCAAAATTATCTTGACATCTTTAAGGAAAATAATATAATACAGCCTATGTACTATGGTGGCATACCTGTACTTTATGAATACATAAAACAAAACATTGACCATAAAAAAACGAAGAGAACTAAAGGTAAAGTGGCTGTAAAATTCAATCTTGACAGAAATGGTTTTGCTGAAAACGTTAAAATCATTTCCAGCACCGACTCCATATTAAATGATGAAGCATTAAGGGTTATAAAAAGCATGCCCCGTTGGCAACCAGCCCTCCAAAATGGTGGATTTGTGAGAATGCAGTACACTCTGCCTATGACATTTAATTAGCCCATAACAAAAAATCCCCTTCAGTTGCCTGAAGGGGATTTTCGATCTAACTAATCTCAATTTAATTTAATCTTATTTCTTTTTCATTATATCCAGAAGCGGTTTAAGCTGTGCGCTGTCAAAACCTCCTTTTTGCAAAAGCCCTACAATGGTCATTACATTGTTTGGGGTCATATCGTCACCCAAAACCCTTAACACTCCCATTCCGGTATCCTTGTTGTGCAGGAATACCACAAACTCTTCTATGTGCTCTCCCTCGCCTTTAGTATTTACCGAAACACCTCCATCGCCCAGGCTCACCTTCATAAGTTCATCATAATGATCTTCTTTCAGTACATTTTTGATGTTGGCCTTTTCAGTATCATAGGTTTTAGCATTGTCGTCTGTAGCTTTAAAAATCAGCACGTTTAGCTTATCTACTGATTCAAGTGCTTTTTGCTCATCTGCAGACAGCTTAAGCTTATCTGTCTTTATGATGCTTTTGCCAATATCGATAGTAGAGAAGTTTTTCTCTTCAGACTTTTTTACAAAATACTTTTGCAGCGTAGGTTTCTGATCGCATGATGCCAATGTAAGCAACATAAGGACCGAAAGACATAAATAGCGTTTCATAACTCTTATTTTTTAGATGCTTTTTTAAGTGAAGGACCACCCGGAAGCTGCATATAATCGGTAAGGAAAGATATTTCGCTCAGGTCAAAGTTACCGGTAAGCGACATCAGTACGGTACTCTCTTTAGCACTACCGCCTTCCATAAACATCAGCAGCTCTTTTACCTGCGATGAAGTAGCACCCGATTTCACATAGATCTTAACCGTTCTTGTTCCTTCATTCATACGCATCAGTTCTTCAAGAGGATACTTTTTAAGATAACCGTCAACCGTACCTTTCATCTCAGAAACAATCTTTGTATTTGTCGTAGAAAATACTTTAAGGTTATCAAGTTTCTTAATAAGGTTAAGATATTGCTGCGCCGATTTGTCCTTAGGGTCCATTTTTACATTGCCCATCAGCTCAAACATCTTCTTATTCACTATTACTGCATCCACGCCATCTTTTTCAAACTTGTCAAACGCAGAAGTCGTTTGTGCAAGGAAGATAGAAGGCAACATTGCCAGCAGTAGTGTGATCATAAACTTTTTCATCGTGTGATTTCTTTAAATTGTTTCCTGTTAGTTTGGTGTTTTGTGTCTTATTTAGCGCCTTTAGCGCCCTTACTGCCTTTGTCGCCTTTGCATCCTTTCAGGCCTTTAAAATCCTTAATATCATTAAGATCTATTTTACCTGTAAAGGAAATCAGCACGGTCTCGTCTTTTTTGTTGTCATTTTCAACAAATACAAGTCCTTCGGTAATAATGCTCTCAGTGCTTCCCTGTTTCACATATACCTTTACTTTTGCTCCTTCAGCATTTACAGACAGTAGTTCCTGTAGGGAATTTACTTTAAGGTAATCGGTAACAGCATCGCGCAGCTGCTTTTTATATTTCTTGTCAGAAGTAGTAAGTATCTTTAAGCGATCCAGTCCTTTTGCTGTCTTAAGATAGGCGCCTGCATCACCTACAGCAGAGCTGTCTACGCTGCCCACCATTTCAAACAATTCTTTGTTCAGTGTAATATTAGCTATCTCTTCAACATTGTCAAATTTAGAGAAGGCGTTTGTTTGTGCAAAAGTCACAAACGGCATTGCTGCCAGTACTAAGGTTGCTATCAATTTTTTCATGATGTTATTCTTTAGATTTTTTTTCTACTTGATGTTCTTTACGTTTTTCTTTGATGATCTCTTTGGTAGTTTTTTCATATTCTTTACCTACCTGATGCACGCTACCCATACCAATATTCACATTCGTTGAAAGCATTTGCAGTGCTTTTTGCGTTTCCCTGAAAGCTACTTCAGGATCGTCATAAGTACCTAAATCTTCTTCCGAAGGCTGCGTATTGTAAAAAGTAAGCAGTCCACCCAGAAGAACTACGCTTGCCGCAACCGATATCCATTTGGCATAGTGCCTTTTGGTTTTTAATGGTAAGGTTTTGTCAAACTTCTGTTCTTCCTGCTGCGAAAAATATCCAAACAAAGGCCTGTACTGCTCCAGGTGCGGCGCCACATCCGGTGAAGAGAAGTAAAGCTTTAAATCCTTTTCTTCGGCAATGGTAGTCTCTGCGTTAAAATATTTCTCCAGTAATTTTTCAATTGCTCTTAATTCCATAGCTGTGTGTTTTTGTGAGTTCTTCCCTCAATGTTTTCCTTGCCCTCGATAGTGCCACCCTTACGGCGGTCTCGTTCATATCCATTATTTTGGCAATCTCTTCAAATTCATATTGTTCAATATCCCTCATCTGCAGTATCATTTTCTGCTGTTCGGGCAATGTTTCCATAATCTTTTCTACCCAGCTCCAGCTGTCGCGGTCTTCCGCCTGCTGCTGTAAGCCGGCTTGCCTGTCGCTATAGTTACTATGTACTATGCGCATTTCGGTAGCTCTTTTTGATTTGAGCTGATCCAGGCAGTAATTTTTTGTCATGGTCATGGCAAGGGCTTCAACACTTGAGTAAGACTCCAGCTTACCCTTGTTGTTCCATAGCTTAACCAGCACTTCCTGCGTTGCGTCCTCTGCCTCCTCGGTGCTTACAAGCAGCCTTTTTGCCAACCGGAAAACCCGGTCTTTAAACGGAGTGATGACTTTTATGAAATCTGACTGATTCATAATCGGCCTTTTGGTTTGTTAGTGGTTTATAAAAGGAAGACGATAAGTAACTATTTTTGTTACAAGCATATTAAAAATAATTACATTTACGTTCTCTTAGTAAATAAAAACGCTGAATGAAAAAGATTAAAACCTTGCTGGCGTGCCTGTTTCTGGCCGCTTTTGCTTTTCAGGGATGTGAAGACATGGACGATAATGCCGTTCCGGTAAATGATTTTATCTGGAAAGGACTTAACCTTTATTATCTATGGCAGGAAGATGTTCCTAACCTGGCTGACGACCGTTTTGCCAATCAGGAACAGCTTAATAACTTTTTAGAAGGTTATGGTTCTCCTGAAAGCCTGTTCGAAAGCCTGTTGTACAGAAATTATCCCGACGGAAGCAAGGCAGATCGTTTTAGCGTAATCTTTTCCGACTTCCGTGTGCTTGAAAACACATTACAGGGAGTTTCAACCAGCAATGGTGTTGAGTTTGGCCTGGTATATGCCGATGCAGGGATGACAAATATTTTTGGCTACGTACGCTATATCCTTCCGGGAACTGATGCCAGCACCAAAAATATACAGCGCGGTGATATATTTTATGCTGTAAACGGAACACAGCTTACCGTAAGCAACTATAGTGACCTGTTGTCTCAGCAAGCCTACACGCTTTATCTTGCCGATTATGTAGACGGGAATATTATTCCAAACGGGGAAACCGTAAGTCTTTCTAAAGCTGAATATGCCGAAAATCCGGTATACAGTGTTAAAGTGGTTGAAAACGGGGCAAACAAAATAGGTTACCTTATGTATAATGGCTTTTATGCCAATTATGATGCTTCACTTAATAATGCTTTTGGCGAACTGAAAGCTGCCGGCGTTACCGATCTTGTACTTGACCTTCGTTATAACGGAGGCGGATCTATCAGGACTGCTACCTATCTGGCGAGTATGATTACAGGGCAGTTCAACGGGCAGTTGTTTGCAAAACAGCAATGGAATGCAAAACTTCAGGCCTACTACGAGAGCAACAACGCACAGGCACTGGTAAATAATTTCTCTGACAAGCTTAACGACGGAACAACCATAAACAGCTTAAACCTTAACAGGGTATATATTATTACTACTGCTTCAACGGCATCTGCCAGCGAACTTGTTGTTAACTGCCTGAAACCTTATATTACAGTAACACAAATAGGAGACACTACAGTTGGTAAAAATGTAGGTTCTGTTACCCTATATGACTCGCCTGACTTCACGAAGAAAGATGTAGATGGCAGCCACCGATATGCTATGCAGCCTATCGTACTGAGAACCGTTAATAAAGCCGGTTTTGGAGAATACAGTTCCGGTATAGTGCCGGACATTCAGCACAAAGAAAGCTACGGTAACCTTGGTATTATTGGCGATCCTGCTGAACCATTATTTGCTGAAGCTATTGGCCTTATAACCGGAACCGGAAGCCCTGACAGAAGAAAACCTTCAAAAGACTTTAAAGATTTTAAAGGCACAAAAGAAATGCGCCGCTTTGGTACCGAAATGTACGTTGAAGAAATGCCGGACAGCTCTATTGGCCTTGCTAAGCAATTACAATAAAAACCAAACATAAAAACAAAAGGCTTTCGCGATGCGAAAGCCTTTTCTGTTCCTATCAGATTATAAATCTGAAAACTATTAAATTATTTTCCTGTCTAGTGCCGGCAGCTAAACCCTCTGCCGGCACATTTAACTAAACAGAAAAATCAGAACATTCTTAGTCGTTAAAATAGAACCCTGAAGGGATAACTCCAACTACATAGTCATTTTGAAGTACTCCTGTTGCAGAATAGATATAAACTTTACCTGCAGCATTATAATCACCTGCATCAGCAACGTAAATACGGCCATCTTCTACAGCAAATCCATAAATTCCGTAAACACCCTGATCAGCAGTTGTGAATAATGGAGAAGCCGGAAGTGTACCTGAAGCGATTGGAGTTGTATATACACCGTTGTCAATAGTATAGAAAATGTTGTTATCTTCTATAACAAGGTTAGACGGGTGTGTAGCTGTTGCAAAGTCAAGAGTTTTGGTTACTGTATTGTTGTTAAGGCTGATAACATTAAGTTCTCCTGCTGTTTCGGTCCCACCCCATGAAGGAACACCTCCACATAATACATAAAGATTACCATTTTCTACCTCTAGTGAATTTGGCACATCACCAACAGTGATCGATTTTGTAACCGTATTGCTTGAAGCATCGATTACGCTAACTGTATTACCGTAGTTGTATCCACCTGAGTGGGCAACATAAAGTTTACCATTCTCCTCAACAATACTTTCAGGGCCTTCTACAACAGGAATTGTAGCACCTACAGTATTTAAGGCAAGGTTTATAACAGCAACATAATCATCAGTAGCTACTGTAGCATCACCCCAACAGGTAACATAAGCTTTTCCGTTAGCAAAAGCAATATATCTTGGGTTTGTAAGACCTGTTGAAATAGTTGTTACTTTCTTAAAAGTGTAACGGTTTACAACTTCAATTTTGTTAGAACCGTTAAGAACGATATAAGCAAGATCGCCGTTAAAGCCCATATCCTGTGCAGTATCACCAAGTAGGTCACCACCATTTACCAATGCGAAAATGTCATTCTCAACTTCAGCACCTGCTGCTTCAGAAAGGAAAGATGCCGATGCATTACCTTTAAGGAATCCGCCTTCGTTAAGGATAATTACTCCGTTGTCATAAGCTCCTGATGGTACATCTTTATTATCATCGTCGCTACATGATACGAACAATAGCGAACCCGCTACAGCTGTTAAGATTAGTTTGTGTAGTTTCATGTTATTTAAAATTTAAAATTAAGATACATAGTATAGTTGCGTCCCGGCATAGGCCTTACTTCATAGGCGAGGTATTCCTCATCCCATACATTATTAACCTGAACCCCCACATCAATGCCTTTCAGTGCTTTTATAGTATATTCAGCACCTGCACTTCCTACATTATAAGGATCAAGGCTGTACCTATTGTCCGAAGAGGTAAACACTTCTCCATTAAACAAATGACGGTAATACACCGATGCGTTTTTATAGCTGTAGGCTATTGAAGCGGTAGCTTTATGCAATGGCACATAAATAAGCTGTTTATCGGATTCATCCTTACGGGAAATGGTATAAGCATACGTTCCGGTTAGAGCAATGTGACCGGTACCAAGCTTTTTATTCCAGTTAAGTATAGATTCGACCCCATAGCTTTTAGACTTACCAATATTTGACGGCGACCAGATGCCGTTTATTCCCGGTGTCCATTGCAGCATATCACGCATTTTTATGTAATATCCGGTAACGCTTAAAGTCAGTCCTTTAAATCTGAATTCATTCCCGAATTCTGCCTGATAAGAACTTTCAGGCTTCAGGTTAGGATTACCGCTACCCGACCAGTACAGATCATTATAAGTAGGTATCCTGAAATTACGCGAAGCACTCAGCTTTACAGTATAAAAACCGGCTACGTCAAAATTAGTCCCCAAAGAGAATAATAGCGGACTTTCGTAACTATCGGTTATTTCTTTACGCACACCCAGTTCGTAACGGAATCGTTTAGCCACAGCGTGCTTCATGAGAAGGCTTGCAGAACCTATATCCCTTTTTTTATGAATAATATCAGAACCTTGTCCATTATTATGAGTATAGTCAAGTATGGTATTTAGCTTAATAGCATCAGAAAGGTCATACGTAAGGTCATATCGGGCGATATAAGTCTTTACATTACCGTTGGTGTAAAGATCATTCCTGTAATTTTCGTAATACTTGTACTTTTCATACAGGTAAGCGCCTTTAAGCCTTGAGGTAAACTTACCGTAATAACCGGTCCACTCCAGCAGGTTCCTGGAATCGGTTGATTGGTATTTGCTTCGCGAAGGCGCTGCAAGTGTACCCGAAAAATGCCTTTCACCATCAAACAGATAACTGTAAAAACGCAGGATATTCTTTTGGTTCAGCTTGTAGGCCATACCGATATTCAGGCTGGTATTGTAATACTGTCCGTTCTCATTTGTTTTATTCGTACCCGGATAATCATAATCATTATCGGAACTGTTATGGCTGATACCGGCATTGGCTGTAAAATTTTCCGTTGCGGCATCTACATGATAATTTACCCCTACGGTATTAAAACTACCATAATCCGTGCGCAAACTGTTATTAAAACGATTGCCAAAGGAAAGATCATTATTCAGGTGAACGCTCCCTCCTATCGCACTGCTGCCATAAGCCACGCTTCCGCCCCCTGCCCTTACACTGATATTATTGAAATCACGGGCATTAAGCAGATTAAAATCAGTTTGCCCGTTCAGCTGCGAATTAACGTTTATGCCATTCCACACCACGGCAGTCTGTGAAGCGGTAGTGCCACGGAAAGACGGAGAAGAAACCATTCCAAGCCCATTTTCCTTAAAATAGATATTGGTATTGTAATTAAGCAGTGAAGTAAGAGATGTAGCATTTCTGCCAATAACCGAATCGTTAAGTTGCTGCACCGATTGCGAACCCGAAAAGTCACGTAACTGTGTATCGGAAATAATAACCTCTTTCAGGGAAATAGTATCATTTTGCGCCATTAGGTATTGGCACATCAAAAGCAAAAACGGTAATATGGATCTTTTCAGTGTCATAATCCGTAAGCCTTTTTTCCCGAAGGCCCGATATTAGTTATTCCTAAGGCAGGTCTCCTGGCTTGCGTACTGTTGTTTCCCTTCCCGTTGCATCTTGCATACAGTGGTTTGTAGTTTACAACAGCCTCCGCCGAGGCGGATAAGCTTACAGTTGCGGGAACAGCTCAGGTGTTGAACCTGATTCCCTTTTAATGCAATATTTTTACAAAAACATCACAACCTTAAGTGGTGCAAATATAGTATTATTGTTGAAATATTTAATTTATACATTTGCAACCACTGAATATTTTTTATGAAAAAAGCATATTACCTCTTTCTTTTTGTAGTATTGGCAATAGCCGGCTGTAAAAGTGATGTTGAAAAAAGTGTCCAAAAAAATGCTGCTGCCGTAAATTCTGTAACGCATGCACAGGGACTTCAGTTATACCGTTATGATGGTTATACTGTAGTAAAAGTAACCAATCCCTGGCCGGAATCTAAAGACACCTTTACCTATGTTATGCTGAAAAAAGGCGGCATTGTCCCCGACAGCCTCAAGCAATATACAACCGTTCAGGTACCGCTAAAAACTGTGGTGGTAACCTCAACAACCCACATACCTTCTCTGGAAGCACTTGGTGTAGAAAACACGCTTGTGGGCTTCCCGAGCACCGACTTTATCTCATCTGAAAAAGTAAGGGCGCGCATTGATGCCGGAAAAGTTAAAGAAGCCGGAGCTAATGAAAGCCTGAATACCGAAGTGATGATAGACCTTTCACCTGATGCCGTGGTTGGGTTCAGCATCAGCAGCAATAACAAATCGCTTACCACACTGGAAAAGAGCGGACTGAAAGTTCTTTATAATGGCGACTGGACCGAGCAAACACCTCTCGGCAAAGCCGAATGGATTAAATTCTTCGGGGCATTATATAATCAGGAAGACAAAGCCGATAAACTGTTTGCAGATATTGAAAAAGGCTATAATGAAGCCCTAAAACTGGCTCAAAAAGCCAACACAAAACCAACTGTTTTGTGCGGTGCTATGTTTCAGGATCATTGGTACCTGCCGCAAGGCGGAAGCTGGGCTGCGCTTTTCCTGAAAGATGCTAAAGCCAATTATCTCTGGGCTGATTCTGAAGGTACGGGAAGCCTTAACCTGGCTTTTGAAACCGTACTGGATAAAGCAGAAAATGCTGACTACTGGATAGGTCCTAGCCAATTTACCACCTTTAAGGAAATGACCGATGCCAATCCGCATTATGCGCAGTTTAAGGCGTTCAAAACAAAAAACGTATATTCGTACAGCAGTAAAAAAGGTGCTAAAGGCGGACTTATCTATTATGAGCTTGCCCCTAACCGACCGGATCTTGTACTTAAAGACATGATTGCCATACTGCACCCTGATTTGTTGCCGGGCTACCAGACTCATTTTTTTGAAAAATTAAAATAATACCCTTGCACAGCCAAAAGAGGAACATACCGATTTTTATCCTGCTGGGCATCGCCCTTGTTCTGGCATTCCTGCTGAACCTTAGTTTGGGTTCGGTGAAAATCCCGTTCAGTGATGTAGTGCACAGCCTGACCGGTGGTGAGGCCTCCAAGCCTACCTGGGAATACATCATCCTGCAATACCGTTTACCCAAAGCCCTAACAGCTTTGATGGCAGGAATGGGACTATCTATTAGTGGATTATTAATGCAGACTCTCTTCCGCAATCCGCTTGCAGGCCCTGATGTGTTAGGTTTAAGTTCCGGAGCAAGCCTGGGAGTAGCCTTTGTGATATTGGGAGCAGGATTTTTACCGGGAATCCTTGCCGGATTTTTTCTTTCGCCTTATGGAATTGTATTAGCTTCTACCGCAGGTAGCTTTATGGTGTTACTGGCTATACTTATAGTATCGCAACGTCTTAGGGATACTATGGCGATACTCATCATAGGACTTATGTTCTCAAGCTTTACGGGAGCTATTGTGGGTGTGCTTACATTCTTCAGTACGTCTGAACAATTGCAGAAATTTACGTTTTGGTCGTTAGGAAGCCTTGGAAACTTGCCTTGGGAACATATTATTATACTGACAGTAATATGCATCATCGGATTACTGCTTTCGGCACTCTGCATAAAACCATTGGATGCGTTGCTATTGGGCGAACGCTATGCCAAAAGCATGGGTATCAACTTCAAGCGAACGCGTTTTATAATCATATTAGCAGCAAGCCTTTTAACCGGAACCATTACAGCATTCACCGGGCCTATTGCCTTTGTAGGGCTTGTGGTTCCGCACATTGCAAAGTTGGTATTCAGGACTAGCAGCCACCTCATTCTTTATATTGGGACACTGCTTTCTGGAGCCATCATATTGCTTATCTGTGATACCTTTACGCAGTTACCCGGCAGCGAATATGTATTGCCCATCAACGCCATAACCTCTATTATCGGTGCGCCTATCGTAATATGGCTGCTGATGCGAAAACACAAACCGGTATAATTATGGAAAAGAAAATCATATTATCGGCACAGCACCTCAACATTGGTTATCAGCATAAAAAACAAAGCGAGACCATCGCACAGGATGTTCATTTAACCTTCGCAGAAGCAAACCTGATTGCG
This sequence comes from Flavobacterium psychrophilum, assembly GCA_003243255.1. The sequence continues at coordinate 12,370 of QFQM01000030.1, forward strand.
CTTATAGGGGCTAACGGTATTGGTAAATCAACGCTGCTTCGTACCCTTACCGGCATACAAAAACCTTTATCAGGCGAAGTACAACTCAATGGTAAAAACATAACGGGCTACACCCCTTCTGAACTGGCACAAAATCTGGCAGTAGTACTTACCGAGAGCCTTCCGCCAAGTAACCTGACTGTTTTTGAACTTGTGGCTTTAGGCAGGCAGCCCTACACCAACTGGCTGGGAACATTAAGCCCAGAAGACCTAGACAAAGTAAATGAAGCCATTTCGCTTACGCAGATCGAAACCATAGCCCACAAAAAGCATTTTGAAATTAGTGATGGCCAATTGCAAAAAGTACTCATTGCACGTGCGCTTGCCCAGGATACTCCGCTAATAGTACTTGATGAACCAACCACTCACCTTGATCTTCAGCACAAAGTAAACCTCATCAGACTGCTTAAAAAACTAGCTTCCGAAACAGGAAAATGCATACTTTACTCTACCCACGACCTTGACCTTGCACTACAGCTGAGCGACCAAATCGTTGTTATGACTACCGGAAACATAGTTCAGGGTACTCCCGAACATCTTATCGAAAACAGGGCTTTTGACAAACTGTTTAATGACAGCAGCATCAGGTTTGACATTCAAAAAGGTGTGTTTGTTGTGAACGGCCGGTAGCTTTAACAAAAGCTAAACACAAATCGGCTTTGTATTGATTAAATTTACGTATTAACACAAAACCTACTACAATGGCTAATCAGTTTTCCCTAAATTATCCGGGAGATAAAAAACAGCTTCTGGAAAAAATAAAAAATGCCGCAGGCGACAAAGGCCAGCTTGCCGGAAACGAATCGCAGGGCAATTTTGAAGGTGACACTCCGCTTGGCAGATTTGCCGGATCCTATACTATTGAAGGCGATACCATAAATGTTACTATTGACAAAAAACCTTTTCTTGTATCGAACGGTATGATTAAGGATGAGTTTGAAAAAGCCCTAAAAAAAGCATAGCTATGCAAAAAATCCTAACCTTACTCTGCTTTTTCATCGCATCTATTGGTTATTCCCAGGCACCGGCATTGGAACTCACATCAAAAGGTTTCGATCCTGTTGAAGGCAGCATCCCCACTACGGCCAGTGAAAAACTAATAGAACTGTCTAAAATGTGGGCTGCAGACACTAACCTGAGAATTAAAGGATATGATGCCAGCAATGTTACCTCTAACAGTATGGTGATAACGGCTTTCAGAAAAAACGCATTCTTTCTCCGTAATAAGGGCGAAACTTTTAATTACAATATAAACTATTCCATGAAGCTAAGTTTTCATGGCAATTATTATACGCTTCATTTTGTGGTAAATGATATTTATACCGATGATGATGTAATTGTAAAATACAAGCTGCCTGATTACTTTGATGCCGACGGTGATCTTAAAGACGGGTATGATACCCTAAAACCATCTCTCGAACGCTCAGTGAATGACCTTGTGACTTCATATCACAATTTTCTTGTGAATTACAGATAAACCTAAAATCAATTGCTATGATGCCAGGAACAGACGACCCGAAAGACCTGGGTTCAAAAAAAATGAACAACCAGGAAAAAGAAAGTAACCGAAACGAAGGCTTTAGCGGTGAAAACCTGCCTAAAAATTACGATCCTTCAAAAGGTAAGCTAAAACCCGAACAAGATAAAAATGCTGATGGCAGTACGGAGTCCGTTCAACGTGCCCGCGATGTTGATGAAAAGAAAGCTGCTGCTGTAAGCCAAAGCAATAAAACAACCCGCGATGACGGAACTACTGTAAGTAAAAACCGTGGAACTACCTCTGAAAAAGAAGATATAGAAACTGCTGAAAACCGTGATTTTAATTCGGATACTGAAAAGAAAAGACATTCTGATTCAAATCATGACAATAAAAAACACAGGGGAAATATTGACGCCGGAAAATCTTAGTTATATCAGATATTCTAAAACAAAAGGATAGCCACGAATTACACAAATTAGCACTAATTAAATTAGTGAGATTAGAGTAATTCGTGGCTTTGTTTTTTACTACACTTCGTTAGTGAACTGAATGTTCGCCTGAAGCTTAATATCTTCGCCAAGTACAAGACCTCCTGCTTCAGTCACATCAGGAGCATGGATATCAAAATCATTCCTGTTTATAAGACCTGTAATCTCAAAACCGGCTCTGTTGATTCCAAAACCATCTTTAGCTTCTCCTCCAAAAAGCACATCGAGCCTGACAGGTTTGGTAATTCCCTTTATCGTCACATTTCCGTTCAGTACATATTTGTCGCCCATCAGGTGTTTAAATGATGTCGATTTAAAATCAATTTGCGGATAGATATCAGCATTAAAAAAATCATCCGACTTAAGGTGCTCATCCCTTGTAGTATTGTTGGTATCGATACTATAAACATCAATTGAGAAATTAATGTCTGCATTATCAAAATTGTCGTGTTCTTGTGTAGTAAGATTACCTGAAAAAATATTAAAAGCACCGGTAATGGTAGAAATTACAAGATGCCTGATTTTAAAATGAACTTCGGAATGTGCCAGATCCAGCACCCATTTGTTTGTTGCCATAGTTTCAAAATTGGATTAGTTTAAACCTAAATTACGAATAAAAGTCGTTTTGAAAAAACTTTTACCAGTAATCACCTGTTAATCACTTCGCAATTTACAGCATCAACTATTTTATTAAAGCCAAATATCCGTGAATGCATTGTTAAACTTTATACAACTGCTCATTGACCGGATTTTATAAACTCCCGAATTCCCTGAATTTCATAGCGATTGTTAAAGTATTCTCTAACGTTTTGAATAAAAGGTAACGTTAATTAGTGTCCCTCCCCGTTTTGTCATAGCGAACTTTGTAAAACAACCTCAAACAAATAAAGCTATGAAAGATAAAAATCAAACCCCGGCTCCAAAGGTATCAAGCAAGCCAAAAGAACACGATGTGGATCCGAAAGATTCAGTATTGAAAAAACAGATGGCAGAAGCCGAAAAAGGTGCATCAAAAATGACATCTGCTACCAAAACACCTCAAAAAATATCAGCCGGTAAAACGACAACAAGCAAACGGGAATATTAATACCAAAATCTAAAAATTATGCAAGCAAACAACAACGACAACCGTGACTGGAACAATCGCGATCGTCAGGACGAAAACAGGGAACAAAACGAATCAAAACGCATGGACAGCCAAAACAACGAATGGAATGAAAGCGACCTTGACCAAAAAGAAATGAGGGAGAGGGAAAGATCGAATACATTCGATGCAAATGCGCGTGACAGAGGCTCAAGAACCAACAACGAAGACGAAGAAAACTGGGAAGAAGAAAGAAGAATGGGTGGCACATCGTCTAACCGTGGTACAGAAAACAACGACTGGAACCAAAACGACCAGATGCAGCGCAGCCCGGGAAGATCGCACAGCGAAGATCAGAGAGATGCTTCATCAAGCGATTATTACAGCGACAGAAAAGAAGATAACCGTGGACATAACAGCAGCAGAAGCAACCACAGCGACGATTATTAAAATACGGGATTATAAAGTAAGAATGTTATCGGATACATTCAGAACCTAATTCAATAAAAAGCGGGACAACGAAAATTTTTGTCCCGCTTTTGTTATTTATACCCTTCTATGGTCGGGCTTCCAATTTTGTATGGAACGTTTTATATCATTAGGCGACAGTTCCTCATTGATGGCTTTGCGTATCAGGTCCAACAGCTGGTCGTCCTGGGCAAAACGTAATGCAAACAACTGTCCTTCGCTAAGCATGCCTTCATACATTTCAAGGCGTTCGCCCGTGGTAGCAAAAAAACGATAGCGAAGTTCCAAAAGTACTATCCTGTTTTGCAGCGTGAGCGCATAATGTTGGCGCAGCATAAAACTTAAGATAGTAATGGCTAAAAATGCAGCTGATATAAACAGCCATATCAGCATATTATCCTTATCACAAAAAGCAAAACATATTGGGGTAATGATAAATACCAGCATTACCGGGTAAAACACAAAATGATGCGGGGTGTAAAATCGAATGTGGTTTTTATAGTTTTGCTCTGCCATAGTAGAATTATTATTTTATCTCTTTAAGGAATTCAGTTACGATTGAAGCGATTTCATTTTGTGATGCATCACTGGTAAGATAGCCCCTGTCAATTTCATTGGAAAGGAAACCTAAAAGTATTTGAACAGAAGGAACTTCCGATTTTTTAAGAACATAAAACGGAGCCGTTTTTACACCTCTTACTTTGTATCCTTTATCTCCAAATTTATCTGAAAGCCTGTTAGCATACATTTCAGACTTTTTTGAATTCTCTCCGTTTTCACTAATAAAGAATTCCATTCCTGAAGCCTCATCAAGTTTATTATGATTAACGTGTAGTGAAAGCATTAAATCAGGTTTAATAGAATTTACAGTGGTTACACGTTCACTAAGATCTGTGAATTCGTCGCCTTCACGTGTAAAATGCAGCACAACTTCTTTATCATTATTTAGTGCCTTGATTTTTGAAGTGATTGCTTCGGTAATCTGTTTTTCGGTAAATTCATTATGTTTTGCTCCATAATCTTTACCTCCATGACCCGCGTCAATAACAACATTAATAACACGTTTTGGCTCTTCTGATTTTGGCATTGCAAAGGCAAAACATACACCTACTGCTAAAATCACTAAAAATTGAAACGCTTTTTTCATATCCGGTTGGTTTTAGGTTTATATAAACTCAAATATAGTCAAAAAAATGTAATCTTATACCTATAATTTAAGCAATGCGTTTTCCTTCTGTACTCGCATTCAGCAGTTTTTCAAAACGGGATTGCCTGGTCTTTTCCTGTTTTGCCGAAACAATAAGGTGCAGCATTACCTTGCGATACCCCGGAGGCTGCGCCATGAAAAACTCCCATGCGGCTTTGTTAGCTCTAAACTGCTTCTCCATTTCGGCAGGCAGTACAGCATCTTCTGTACGCTCGTGCGAATATACTCTCGATTTATGCTCCTTACGCTTTTCATAAGCTGCAAGTCCGGCAGGTTTTACAAGGCCTTGTTTGATGAGGCTTTCCATCTTATCAATATTAATCGCGCTCCAGATGCTTGTAGGTTTTCTTGGTGTAAAGCGTATGGTATAACTCTCCTCACCTAACGATTTTCGAACCCCGTCTATCCATCCATAACATAATGCCTGATCTACCGATTCGGGCCAGGTAATACTCGGCTTGCCACTATTGGTTTTATAAAAACCAACAAGCAGTTCGATCTCTTTTTCGGAATTCTTATCGAGCCATTCCCGAAAATCGGCTGGTGTAGTAAAAAAATGAGGTTCCATTTATTGCAGTAATAATGGTAATAGCTGTGCAATATTTTCAGCTTCCTTAAAATTAGGATGTTCAATAGTATGATCTATCTGTTCGTGTAGCCATGTGGTATGAAAAGGAATATGACAGGCATGGCCTCCTATTTCAAGTACCGGCAATACATCTGATTTAAGGGAGTTGCCTATCATCAAAAACTCAGATGGTTCTACCTCAAGTCGTTTCAGCATCTTCTCATAATCTATCTTCTGCTTATCAGACATTACCTCAATATGGTGAAAATAATGTCCCAAGCCTGAATCGTGCAGTTTACGATGCTGGTCTTTCAGGTCGCCTTTTGTAGCTACAACCAGTTTGTATTTTCCATGTAATGCTTTTAGGGCTTCATCAACACCTTCGATTAAATCTACAGGCTTTTCAAGCATCTCTTTACCATATTCAATGATCTTGGCAATAGCTTCAATACTGATCGTATTCTCCGAAATCTTTATTGCAGCTTCAATCATACTCAATATATAGGCCTTAATACCATAACCGTATACATCGAGGTTATCTATCTCAATCTTAAAAAGCTCTTTGGCAATGCTGTGTTGCGGAAGGTAATCCGCCATCAGACCATAGAATTTGTGCTCGGTTTCCTGAAAAAAGGGTTCGTTTACCCAAAGGGTATCATCGGCATCAAAAGCGATTACTTTAATATTCATGGATGGCAATTTTCTTCAAATTTAAGCGAAATTGTGAGCTTTTACAACGCCTTATTCACTCACTGTGTTTATAATCGGTGTCTTATCCAGAAAACGGGCATAGTCATCTACAGCTTTAATAATAGCAGTATCCGTTGCTTTATATGGTGCAAATATATCAAGGTCAAGTTGTACCGAATCTTTCTGAATAATACGTTTCCATGTTCCGGCTATGGTTCCATCGGCAATGATTGCCCTGTCGAAAATACTTGCTGTTTTTATAACTTCAGGATTATTAAGTGCCGAACGGTCTTTATAAGCAATGCCATACTCATCATAATCAGGCATCAGGAAACTTACTTCCTTTTTCCCGGATGTCATAGCATACGGAAAATAATAATCAACATTATTGATGGTTGTTTTATCCACTTCAGCGGCAATCATTGCTAATCCGTCTTTTGCATCCTTAACGGTAAGACCGCTCCATGTGGTAAAATCTTTTACCGATGCCGGACCACGAGTAGTGAAATACCTCAGACACAATTCGCGCAAGGCCTCTTCCCTGATCAGCTGTTTTGCTTTTGGTGTGCGTTCTTCGATAAGTGCATAAGTAAACTGATTGCCCTGTCTTGGGCCACTGCAAATGAGGCCTGTCAGTTCAGCCTGCATCATGATACAGCTCATAAATATACTGTCGCCTTCAATATTTATTTTCTTCAACCCGGCACGAATAGCATCACGTGTAGCATAATTGTTATCCCTGAGCATCTTTTCAATCACCTTAAAGCAGCTGCTGAAAAGCTTGTCATCAATATTGTATTTGCGATACATCGAACCATTTGAAGCTATCACGCGTGGAGCAGCTATGGTAAGCATCCAGCGAATATCATCCTGTGCGACAAAATGCCACGTAGGTCTCAGCAGGTGTGTCCGCAATATAGAACCATCGTTAAAGGCTTTTTCTATCACATCATCTGTTGGAGAGTTTGCCATACGTAGCGCAATAGCATATTTTGCCATTGCATATTCCTGTGCCTGCATGGCTCCCAGATAACTAACCACTTCTTCAGGCTTTGTGAAATTTGACTCTGTAAGCTTTTGATTGTGCTGCCTGCGCAGCCTGATTTCCTGTGGACTCATTAGGAAACTACCTGTGTAGATTGTGCGGCAATGATCTGCCATTTATCGCCGTGGTCTTTCCATATACGTGTAAATCTAAAGAAACCGACTTCGGTATTCCCGAAAAACGACCCGCTGATTTCCAGAAGTACCGATACGATGGCAACATCACCCTCAATCCTGATCTTTTGTTCTGAAGCGATAATGTCGAAAATATTGATATTCCCTGAGGCATGGGCATCAAGGTCGTCCTGTTTGGTAAACAGTTGCCCTGTATGTGCGGTAAACATAAGGTCATCGGCAATAAGGATGTCGAGTTCGTTTACATTGCTTGTTTTCATGGCTTCAATAAGCCTGTTCTCTAACGATTGTATCTGTTGGATATCCATAAAAGGTTATTTGGTTTGAATCATATCGAATAATCCCGGGTAGTGAGTGACAAGGCCATCATCATCCACCTGAATATCAGCAGAGAAATCTCCTCCTGCATTCTCAAAATGGTAATTATGGTGTCCGGCCTTGGTATATTTCTGATGGTCTTTTCGTATTACATTGGCAAGTATGTCTATGTAAACAACGTCTACCTGCGCACTTTCACCATGCGGCAGAAACAGGCCGTTTATGGGTAGTGAATTGGTAAAAGGTGAAAGTGAGATATCTATATAACTGCATCCTTGAAATTCAGGATAGGCCTTCCCTGAAATATCTGTCCAGTTATTTTCTCCGTCACGAAAGAAATGATAATGATGTTGCGTATCACGGTCATGAAAACGGATATCGAATTCCAGTACATTCCATTGCAAGTCGAGTTTCAGGGTATAATCAGCATACACGGGAACAGCATGCGCCCAGCCCTCAATTTCAGAGCGTACCATAATGGCATCACTCAAAAAATTAATGGCACAATGCTCATCGGTATCGTTCTCAATTCCACTCCAAAGTATACTCTTTTGCATGACTGATTTTTACTGCAATTTAGTTAAAATTCAGATTGTTAAACAACGTTATATGTTAAAGAGAAGTTATAAAAAAAGCCTCACTTATAGTGAGGCCAGTCTTTTGCGGCTCAGTCGTTTAATGAGCAGCAATGTTAAAATAATAAGCATTTTATTTTCTTGCTTTAAGGTAACCTATCTTTTTCCCATAGTTGTTCACCAACATTCCACCTGACCCGACATAAATCGTATTTAAGTCGGTATCAGTCAACATCATTTTGTAACCGGGCTTGTTTGACTGCGTAAGGCTGCCAATAAGATATACCTTATCCCTGTCTACCTGTACCAGGTTTCCTTTTGAGGTAACATAGTACTTTCCGTTAGGATCAGAAGCGAAATAAGCTTCCGATACCACATTTTTGTCATAATGTGCGCTTTGGGCAATTTTTTCAGCGCGGGTTAAAACTTTAGTCTCTGTTCTCTGCGGCTGCGATACCGGTACCGCAGCTATAGTTTTAGAAGTTACAGTTTGTGATGCTGCAACTGCCGTAGTTGTAATTTTTCCTCCTGCCCTGCCCCATCCTGTAGCAATGGCAGAAAGGCGCTGGTTTTTGGGCGGATGCGTATGCGAACCCTTAAACGAAGCGATAGCGGCCATAGCTGCCTGTGCATCGGTAAGTGAGGCGCCCATTTTCTGAAGTACGAATCCAGAGAACTCATCAGCTTCCAGTTCAGTTGCGGGTTTGCTTGTTTCACTGTCCAGCGTATGCCCGTTCAGGTGATGCCCTATCTCATGCGCCATAATGCTTACGGCTGTCCATTGGTTTCCTGTAGACGAAACTATATTTCCCATAAACCTGGGATTGTACAATATATAACGGCTACCTTTTTTAATGACCGCAGCGGCTGTAGGTATATCGGATGAAGCACGCAACTCAAAATTAGCACGAAGCCCGATAACCGACATGATATCCTGCACCACTTTCTCCGCTACCGGACTAGCCGGTTTCATATATATAGCTTTAGCCGAAGCTTCGCCATAGTAGTTACACATTGTTGTGTATTTATCCGACCCGAATGTTTTTTGTGCCAAAGCAGGCAGTGTACAGCCCCATGCTGCAAGAACCAAAAAGATCCTGATGCTTTTCATATAGTTAAGGAGATATAGGTTTCGGACTTAACAGTCTCGTTCATATCTGATTAACGCAAATGCCCTGCCAAAAAGTGCATCACTTTACTGGCAGGGCATGTTAAATATTTTTTTACGAAAGCTTTTCTGAATAATCTATTATTTCTTTGGCCAAAACCAAAAAGCAAGATAGATCACTGTCATTATTACAGACAGCGTAAGTATATTTTTTCCATTCTTACGATCCTTATCGTTATAGGTGTAAACCATCTGTCCGTTAGGTAATGTTTTTTGTGATGTCAGCAATACATAACCGGTCACTACTCCAAAGAATCCTCCTAAAAGCGCAAAAATGTATCCTGCTGCTACCCATCCTTTCTGATCCTTTTCAGGTTTAGCCAACTGATTCAGTTCTTCCACCCGCATACTTTTAATATGGTCTTCATCAATACCATGTCCTCTTTCTGCTAAAAGCTTACGTGCCAGCATGTAATCAAACTCACTCCACTCATAATGTTTTACAACTACTTCGCGAAGTTCTTCATCCGTAAATGAAAGCAAATAATAATCTTCCGGCAGATCGGACATCATCTTTTCAGCTTCTTTTTCAAGCAGTGTTTGTGCCTGTTCAAAATTATCAGGATGAAGCTGCAATTCATATTCCTTAGATAATTCGCCTGACATAGCACTTCCCATTGCTGACCCGCCATCTATAAAAGTACATTCTATACCGTTATCAATAAGTAATTGCTGTATGGCGCGTGCCTCTTTGGCATCAGGGTATTTTTTAAAGGATACGTAGTTTTGAGACATATGTTGTGTTTATAATATTGTGTTATTTTTTCTTTTCTAATAATTTGTTTAATGTTGCATCGGTATAAAACCTGCCATTATTCCAATAAACAACTTCCCCATTTAAAAAATGAAAAATCTCCCCTCTAATTGTTTTTGGATGATGCGAAAGGTTTTCATCTAAAATAATTTCAAATTTGAGCTTTAGTGTATCTCCGTGCTTAAAACTCTTTTTGTTAACTTCAAGTGTGTAGTGTTTAATTTTTAGCTCTTTGATAACTGAACTATCGAGTATTTCAATGATGGAATCATTTATAGGTATTTCTTTAGAAGCATAGTCAGTGAAATACACTTTGGGCAGTACTTCTTTATTCGCAAATGCTATCTTTACCTTATATCCAAACTCTTCAAATCTTGAAGCATTCACAAAAACCGTATCGCCTTTTACCGCGTCATAACAGCTGTAAAAATTATAATCCTCATACTCACCTATATGAATCTTAGTTTGCTGCACATCTATTTTCTTATTTACCTTCAGCTTTTGGGCGTGCCCAATATTGAAGCTAAAAACAGCTGCTAAAAGCAAAAGTGACATTGGTTTCACTTAAAATGTTTAGCTCTCAAAGATAGAAGTATTTTCATTATTTTTACCTCTTACAAATTTTACTTCAATGCCCGATACTATTTCCATTTTACTTGCCTTTATTATTGCTCTTGCCATAGGAACTTACGTTGGCAAGATTGTATTTTCATCCAAAGCCGCTGCCGATAAAAAAGTGTCTGAAGAGCGCACTAACAGCCTTCAGCAGCAGATAGAACAACTAAAGCAGCAATCGCAAAACGAACTTTTAGGTATCGAGAAACAACTCGTTCAGGCGCATGCCGAACGTGACAGCCTGCGTCAGGCTAAAGATGCCCTTGCCATACAGCTTACTAAAAAGGAAACCGACTTTGATAACCTCCTTGAACGTATGCGTGAGCAGCGTCAGGAGACGGATGAACTTCGTGAGAAATTCACGAAAGAGTTTGAGAATTTGGCTAATAAAATATTAGAAGAGAAATCAGTCAAGTTTACCGAACAGAATAAGGAAAACCTTAAGAATATACTTTCTCCGCTTCAGGAAAAGATACACCTTTTCGAAAAGAAGGTAGAAGACACCCACAAAGAAAGTATCGACTACCATGCTGCTCTGCGCCAACAGATTGTTGGCCTGCGCGATATGAACGAGCAGATGAGCAAAGAAACCCTAAACCTTACCCGCGCCCTTAAAGGCGACACCAAAATGCAGGGTAACTGGGGCGAGCTTATACTGGAGCGCGTGCTTCAGAAATCGGGTCTTGAAAAAGACCGTGAATACTACGTACAGCAAAGCCATGTAAACGACGAAGGTAGCCGTATACAACCCGATGTGGTAATCAATCTGCCGGATGGCAAAAAGATGATCGTCGATTCAAAAGTATCACTTGTTGCTTATGAGCGTTATGTAAACGAAGATGATGAGCTATTGAAAACAGCACACCTGAAAGAGCACATCAACTCTATAAAACGACATGTAGACCAGCTTAGCGACAAAAATTATCATGACCTGTACAAGATAGAAAGCCCTGACTTTGTATTGCTTTTCATCCCTATGGAGCCGGCATTTGCCATTGCACTTAATGACGACGCTACACTATACAACAAAGCGTTCGAACGCAATATTGTTATTGTTACGCCTACTACCCTGTTGGCTACCCTGCGCACCATCGACAGTATGTGGACCAACCAGAAACAACAGGAAAATGCTTATGAGATTGCCCGACAGGCGGGTGCTCTTTATGATAAATTTGAAGGGTTTGTTAGTGACCTGACCAAAGTGGGCAACAAGATGAAAGATGCACAAAGCGAGTACCAAAATGCTATGGGCAAACTGGTAGATGGTCGCGGTAACATCATTACAAGCATAGAGAAAATTAAGAAAATGGGAGCAAAAGCCAAGAAATCTCTTCCTGAAAATATCCTGAACCGTGCTTTGCAACAGGAAGAAGAAGCTGCCGAAAATGATACTAACCTACTAAATCCGTAATCAATGGGAGAAATCAAACACAGAAAGGTAAGTACGTCTAAAGTTACCATCTCCGAGCTTATGCTGCCATCGCATCAAAACTTCAGTGGTAAGATACACGGTGGCTACGTCCTTATGCTTATGGACCAGATTGCTTTTGCGGCAGCATCAAAATATTCGGGAACCTATTGTGTAACCGCTTCGGTAGATACCGTAGACTTCCTGAACCCAATTGAGGTAGGCGAACTCGTTACCATGAAAGCATCGGTAAACTATGTAGGCAACAGCTCTATGGTTGTAGGTATTCGTGTAGAATCTGAAAATATACAAACGGGTAAAGTAAAACACTGTAATTCTTCTTATTTTACTATGGTTGCCAAAGATTCGGAAGGTAAAAATGTAAAAGTGCCACACCTGATACTTGCTAATGAAGATGAAGTGCGACGTTTTTGCAAGGCAGTGATACTCATCAACCAGAAAAAGGAGCACGACAAACACGCAAAAACATTTGACTATACATCGCCTCAGGCGCTCGAAGAACTTAAAAATTATAACATAAGGCTGGATTTGAAATAATCCGGCCTTTTTTTTGATACTTCACTAATTACTATATATTTGCGGTTAAACAAAAACTACTTTCTTACCGCATGAAAAAACATTACATAGCAGCAACTTTGTTGCTTTTATCGGCATTTACTATATTTTTATCATGCGGTTCGGATGATTCCGGTGAATACCGGGAAGTTTCACCGGTAGTGATGGATCTTACTACTGTACCCTACCCTAAACTTTCGGACTATAAGTTCTTTGTTGGTGAGATGAAAAATCTGGAACCTGCCTATAAAGTGCTTCCTTACGATCTGAACAGTTCACTTTTTACAGATTATGCCCTGAAAAAACGTTTTGTATGGATGCCAGAAGGTGTTCAGGCAACCTATTCAGCCGATGGAGAGGTGCTTAATTTCCCCATTGGTGCAGCTCTCATCAAAAACTTCTACTATGAAAACGTTCTTCCTGATAATGTTACAAAGATTATAGAGACGCGTATCATGATCAAAAAGGCCGAAGGCTGGATATTTGCAAACTATAAATGGAATGATGAGCAAACAGAGGCTTTTCTTGATATGAACGCAAGTACCGTAAATATTAACTGGATGCAGGATGGTGAAGAAATGGCTATAACCTATAAAATCCCTGCCAATCTTGATTGTATATCATGCCATTCAAGCCATGGCATTCACACACCTATTGGGCCTAAGCCCCAAAACCTCTTTAAAAATTTCACATACACAACAACAGGAGCACAAAACCAGCTTGAAAAGTGGAAACAGGAAGGCTACCTTGATACCTATTCACAAAATATCCTGGCAACGGTAGATTGGCGTGACACTTCCAAATCACTTGATCTGAGAGCCCGGTCTTATCTTGACATTAACTGTGCGCATTGCCATAAACCGGGCGGAGCATGCGACATTATGCCGGAAAATTTTTCATTCACTGCTGAAATCAATCCTGCTGCTTTGGGCGTATGCGTAGCTCCACACGATTTTGCATCCGGAGGTGAAAACTATATCATAGAAGCTCAAAATGGCAGAAAGTCGCTTATGTATAGCAAAATGACTTCTGTAGATTCCCAGCAAATGATGCCTCCGACAGGAAGGACTGTTACTGATAGCGAAGCAACAAAACTTATACAGGACTGGATTGATGCTATGGAAAATCCATGTCCATAACCCGAAGTTTTATCTTAAAAGAAAAGGCTGTAATTAACGAGTATTATTGGTTTAAAAAAGCGTTAAAAAAAACTAAAATTTTATACCTTGCAGCTTTAAAAACCAACCATGAAACGCATCCTAATCAGTTTATTAGTGCTTGTGGCAACTTTTCAGTTTGCTGCGGCACAAAAAGGCGTTGATCCAACCCCTGAAGACATTACCCAAGCCAAAAAATTACGCGAGACTTATGCAAAAGATGACGTAGTTATACTTTCAGGCATCGAAAATATCACATTCGGATTATCCGGTACTGTAACTGTACAGCACAGTATTGATGAGAAAATGATGAACATCAACCACAGGGCCGATATCCAGAAATATGAATTCTATGACAGTGAATCCGAACTTGAGGATTTTGCCATGAAATTCCGTAATGATAAAGCGGCAAACTTCCCCGTAAAAGATGAGTTTTATAAAAGCGACGATCTGTTTTTTAATGACTACAGGGTAAAATACATGAACGTGGATTTTCCTGTTCAGGGGTATACATACAATTATAAGCTTAAAAAAAATTACAAGGATGTAAAGTACTTCACTACACTCTATTTCCACGATGCATACCCTACGCTCAAAAAACAATTTGTTATAACCGTTCCTAACTGGCTTGAGATAGATATAAGGGAGTTTAACTTTGCAGGGTACGATGTTAAAAAAGAAAAACAGTCAGATCCCAAATCAAAAAACACCATTTATACCTACACGCTTGAAAACATGGATGGCATTGCAAAAGATGACAATGCACCGGGAATGAGCTACAATTATCCGCACCTGCTGGTTATCGCAAAATCGTATACCAAAGATGGCAAGCAAACTACATTATTTAACAGCACTGCTGATTTATACAAATGGTACAAATCGCTGGTTGACAGTATGGATGAAAAGCCTACAACCTTAAAAGACAAGGTTATTGAACTTACTGCCAATGCAAAAACTGATGAGGAAAAAATAAAGAACATCTATTACTGGGTACAGGATAACATCCGTTACATCGCATTTGAAGACGGTATTGCAGGTTTCAAGCCCGATGCTTCTCAAAATGTTTTCCAGAAACGTTATGGCGATTGTAAAGGTATGGCCAACCTTACACGACAAATGCTTAAAGAAGCCGGCTATGACGCGAGGCTTACATGGATTGGTACAAAACACATCGCATACAATTATACCGTCCCTTCGCTTGTGGTTGACAACCACATGATATGTACGCTTTTTAAAGATGGCAAAAAGTATTTTCTTGACGGAACAGAAAAATACAACTCTTTTGGAGAATATGCCGAGAGGATTCAGGGTAAAGAAGTTATGATTGAAGACGGTGAAAAATTCATCATTGAAAAAGTTCCGGTATTGACTGCATCGGCAAATAAGGAAGTCTATACCTCTAACTTCCATATAGAAAATGAAGCCCTGGTTGGAAAAATACAGGGAAGCATGAAAGGAGAAAGCCGTGCAGGTTTTTTATACGGCTATAACAACATCCGAAAAGATAAAAAAGAAAACGCCCTTCAGTATTATATATCAGGTGGTGATAAAAACTTTTCGGTTTCGAATATAGTAACCTCCGATCTTACCAACAGGGATAAAACCCTTACTATGGAGTACAATGCTAATCTTAAGAACAGGGTATCATCTTTTGATAATGAAATGTATGTAAACCTTGATTACATGGAAGAGTTTGGCAGTCTTGATTTTAAAGAACGTAAGTCTGATTATGAGTTTGACCATAAGAAGGATTATGAGTCTTTAATAACACTTGAAATTCCTGCAGGATACAAAGTATCAAGGCTTCCGGAATCGTTTAAAGTAGCAAATGACACCTATAGCATCGCTATTTCTTATGAACAAAAAGGTAATACTGTTGTTTACAAAAAGCATTTTACCATACATAACTGCACAATTAAAAAAGCAGATTTCCAAACCTGGAACCAGTCTGTTGCTAATCTAAAAAAACTTTATAACGACCAAATCACCTTAACCAAAAACTAAATGAAAAGCCGAATTTTAATCGTATTGCTATCCCTTTACGGAAGCATTGCTTTTGCCCAAAAAAAAGAAGAAGTCACCGATTTATTCTGGGGCGCCAATGATACTTATAAATCAGTAGTTGAAATTCCTGAAAAGTGGAAAAATGAATCGGCTGTGGTTATCTACAAGAATGAAAACTATGATTTCCATAAATTTGGAATGAACGTTACCTACACATCATCTACCCGAAAAAGGGTAAAACTACTGGATCAGGCTGCTGTAACAGAATTTTCGCAATTCTCCTTTAAAGACCGCTTTTACTCTAATAAAGGCTTCGCTGTAAAAAAAGGAACAAACTATGTAGGCATCAAAGTTATTAAGCCAGATGGTTCTGAAAAAATCATAAACGTAGACGAAGAAGCTGTAACTACCGATGACAGCAAGAAAATTGCAATCTCAGGATTAGAGCCGGGTGATATTATTGATTATTATTTCTATTCTGTAGAGCCTTTCAGATCGACGATGGAATATGGCTTCGAGCCCGTTGAAAACACTCTTGGGGATGAATATCCAATTATGAACTTAAAACTTAAGTTCATTACCCAAAACGACTTTTTTGTAAACTTCAACACCTACAATGGTGCTCCTGAACTTAAGCAGCTTACAACAAAAGGAAGTGATCGTGAGTATGAGCTTACAGCCGAAAACATAGAAAAGAACGATTTTCCGAGATGGTTTTATCCGTTGGTAGAATTACCTTGTTATAAATTCCAGGTATATTTTGCCCGCAGTGGCGCTTATGAAGAAAGAGCCGATGCTTTCCTTCCTGAAAAAGAAAATATAATCAAGAAAAACGTTGCCCCTGATGAAGTGCTGACCTACTACCAAAACAAATTCAGGCCATTTGGAGATTTGGGGCAAATTGAACGATTTTTAAAAGATAAAACCTTTAAAAATAACGAAGAAAAAGTAAAAGAAGTTTACTATTATACAAGACACCAATACTATACCCGTTATGTGGAAGCCTTTGTGACCAATGAAGCTAAAATAATGGACCCGTTTGCCTTGTATGGTTACGCTCCTACCTTCTTTAACAACGAATACCAGTTTATCAATCATTTCATGGCCTTTTTAAAAGACTTCAAGATTGATTATGATATTATTGTTGCAACACCAAGAGTAAATGGCCCTATCAAAGATTTACTTATTGAAAACAACGTTCTGGTATTGCTTAAGGTCAATACCGAAAACCCTGTATACCTACAGTTTTTTACACCTTTCACAAATGCTGACCAGATACCCTTTACCATTGAAAACAGTGATGCTTACATGATAGAGGTGGCAAAACAGAAAAAGATAACCAAAATAGAGACCCTTAAGCTGCCTTCATCTACTTTTGAAGATAATAAGACCGTACAGAAATTAAATGTAAATCTTAATCCTGATTTCTCTGAAATCAAAATACAGAGAGAGTCATCGCTGTATGGCCATAACAAGGACAGCGAACAGCCGGATAAAATGTACTTTTTTGACTTTGTAGATGAAGATTACGCCAAATACAACACTACTCCGCTTCTTTCTCTTGTAAAAAACAAAAAAAGACAAGAGCAGTATACGAAAGAATTCGATGCCCTTAAAAACAAACTAAGAGACAAACAAAAAGAAGAATTCAAAAAATCAGCTGAGTCAGAATTTGGTTTTGTTGTTGAAGACCATTCTTTAAATATTACCAATACCGGACGTTTTGGAAAAAGTGTTCCTTTTGCCTTTACAGAAAACTTCACCGTAAAAAACAGCCTGCTTAAAAAAGCAGGAGCCAATTATGTTTTCGAAATTGGTAAACTTATAAGCCAGCAAGCTGAAATTGAAGAAAAAGAAAACAAAAGAACCAATAACATTTATATGCCATATCCGCGTTCTTATAAAGAGGAAATAGTATTTGATATACCAGAAGGCTATACTGTTTCAGGACTCGACAAACTAAATAAGAATGTGAAAAATGTTACCGGAGGATTTGAGAGTACCGCTAAAATTGAAGGCAACAAACTCGTGGTAAATACCTTTAAATACTACAACAACTATTATGAGCCAAGTGCCAACTGGAAAGACATGGTTGCCTTTCTGGATGCTGCGTACCAATTTACACAGGAAAAAATCCTTTTAAAGAAAAGCTAAATAATCAAAAAAGCCCCGTAAGTTTTACGGGGCTTTTCTTTTTTTATGCGGATAATTAGTTTTTAACCACCTTAATATCTTTAGACGCTCCGGCAGCTAATACCTTTACATAATAAATTCCGGCAGGATAATTATCCATATAGATTTTACTGGTAGTATTACCTGATTTTGAGTTCATAACCTGTTTCCCATTGGCATCATAAATCTCTATACTGTCAATAACTTCAGCTGAACTGATGGTAAGAACATCAGTAGCAGGATTTGGATAATATTCAAAACCGGGTTTAATGTTGTCATCTATACCTGCTACAGCATTTACAGTGATAGTACCTGTCATCATTGGGTGTACATTACATTTATAGCTTGTATCACCTTCGCTGGTAAAGGTATGCGAAAAAGTTTGCCCGTTACCGGTTATGCTACCGCTATTAAATGTTTCGGTACCACCAGCATTGCTTGTAACGGTATGAGGCAGTGTATCTGTCCATGTCCATTCAACAGTGTCACCCTGATCTATTGTTGCACTTGCTGCAGTACTTGTAACACCCATAAACCAGTTTATATGGTGAGTTGTCTGTGCACTTGCTCCTAAAGTTACAAGAAGCATTCCTAATAGTAATTTTCCTTTCATAATGTTTGATTTGATTTTATGCAAAGGTCAGGCCTAAAAGCAAAACAAAATGTTATGAATTAGAAATAAGCGGCTACGGATTAGTATTTAGCATATACCACTTAGTATTTGAAGAAGGTATTTACTCCAGATCAACCTTATTGAAAGAATTAAGCATATCAAGATAGAGAATTGTCTTGGTATCATCATCATTTTCAGAATACATCAGATTAAATTTGGCTCCGTAAACAATTTCGTCGAAAGTATAAGAGGTACTGGAGGTTACAGTAGCACTAAAAAGGTCATCAAATGCCTTTACATACAGTATAATTTCACCATCGCCATTAGCAAAATCTTCTTCTGTAAATCCGTAAAAAGGACTGTTCTCATCTATTTTATGTACCAGCGTCCAGCTAAGTGTCAGCGAACTTATATTGACTATCTCGAGATCAAGTGTATAAAACTTATTAACCAGTTGTCCGTCCTGCTCCACGCTCATACCAACAGTTATCCTTGCATGGGCATCAATAATATTTGTATTCTTGTAAGGAGCCATACGTATCATGAGACCTTTTCCTCCTTTATAGGGGGATATCAGCGCATTATGAGAAAACTTAATGTAGGCTACGGGTCTGCTAAACCTTCCATAAAAAAGGCCGGTCGCAATTGCAAAGCTCAATAAACCGGTCAGCGCTTCAGTAGCAGCAAGGGCACTGGTCATAAATCCATTTGGGCTGATATGGCCATAACCAACCGTTGTGAATGTCTGTGCACTGAAAAAATAGGCTTTGCCAAATTTCAGCAATTCAGAGCCTGTGGCGTCAATACCGCTTAGGTATTCAATACCAATAAAGTAATATAAAGCCGCAAAAAACAGGTTTGCAATGGTGTAAAAAGCCAGTAATACACCCATGAATTTCCAGCCGGACATCGTTATCATTGTATGATACCAACTGGTTCTCGTAAAAAAAGACAGCCCACGCTTTTCTACATTAGCGGAGCCGTCCTTATTTACAAACCGGCCTCCGTAACCCGATGGGTTACTGCCAAAGCCGGTATTATCACTTGATTTTGCTTTTTCGTTTATCTTCCTTAACAGGTTCATAAATTAGTTATTGCTTTACAATCTTCTGTGTCATGGTACCGGTTTCACCTGTAATTTTTACAAGGTATATACCTGATGAGTATTTTGCAAAGTTAATAACAATTGTGTTTGAATTTGGATTTACAGCTGTAAGCTGTTTGCCTGTCATATCATATACTTCAATATTCCTGATAAGATTTACAGAATCTATTGTAACCAACTCATTTACAGGATTAGGATATATTTTAACAGCACCTACTGTAAATGTTTTTGCTGAAAGTGTCATATCCTCATCGGCCGACCAGCTTGAAGCAAGGCTATTGTCGAGAGCGTTATCTGTTAGGTGAAGGAATTTACCATTGCCATCCGCGTTAGGCCATGGAGAAGAATCGGCATACTGAACCTCATCTATCCTGTTTCCAAAAGCATCAGACAGAACCAGCTTCTGGCTTTTATTTGACATATGGCGCACATACTGTCCAAAAGCCGTGATATCATGTTTTTGCTCAAACACAGTAGCATTGCTAACAATGTATATTTTTTGTCCGGCAGCGATGCTTGATGCTACAGGAAACTGATATGACAAACCAAGTTCACTCAGGTAAACACCTGTAAGATCTACACTTTCTGAACCAGTGTTGGTAATCTCTATAAACTCCTGGTCGTCAGATTCAGGAAATTCTGTATTCTCTCCCGGATTATAGTTGATACCGCTTATTACAAGCGAAGGCACCTCAATAGTATTACACGCGGTAAACGTACCAATATTAGCATCAATCCAGTCAATTCTGTCTAAAATGAAGTCTTTAACATCATTCAGTTCATTTTGCAAATTAGGTACGGTGCCCCAACGCTGATTTTCTCTCACAGAAGCTTCGTTAATAAGCAATGCTGTAGCATCTATAAAATCCTCTACACTGTCATAATTTAAAGGTTGCCCTAATGATGTAACCTGATTCCATCGCTTTGCAAAATAGCATTTGTATGTATCATTATCAAACAGGTCTTTCCAGAATTTAGCACCTGTATTGTTGTCATTATCAAATTGCCATTGATCGATTACACTTCTATTACCAAATTCGTCATGTCCAAGGCTCAGGTTAAAATCCCATACCGGTCCTGCCCTAAGTTTCCCTCCCCTGTCTTTGTGAAAGAATGTACTGATTTGGTAAGCATCAACATTAGCAGAAAACTCGTTCATAATCATGAAATCAATAAACGTAGGCACATCAATAACAGATGGGTAGCCTGTACCAATATTATCATTATCAGTTCCGGTGAGCGTTTCCAGTGAGGTAAATTGCGAATGGATATAATCATTCTGTTCATCAGTCACATCTTCCGGCTTAGGCAACTCATGGATAAAATCAGTCAAACCGTCATAAGACTCCATTGTCCAGGCAACGGGGTCACCCCCTGTGGTTTTATCAGCCTTAGTGATATAACCTCCGGTAAGGTTTACACCCGAATTATCCTCATCGGTAATTTCTTCTATGTTTACACGGTTGGAATCATCTTTAATCTTTTCCTGAAGTACATATAACCCTCTGTAATTGCCATTGATTACCACTTCGCAATAATGAGTTCTTGAAGCATATTGCCCCAGAGCCCTTGCCAGATTATAGTTAATATAATCCCTCATAAGTGATGCATCAAAGGCAAGACCATTTAATATCCAGTCGTTTTCGCTTGGCATACCTAAAAGGCTTACATTTTGTTTTGCTCCTGCAGTATCATAGGTAGTCCAGCCATATTGTTTCTTTTCGAGCATTTGAGAACTCGATCCACGTGTTTCAATCTTAATACGTGCATTATAATTAAGGAATTCCGGCGTATTCTGGTCCGTCATATAATTTCGGGAGCCATCCGCGTGATAAATGATCTTAAGGCTAGCCCATATTTTGGGATCATCCGGGATTTCCATGGGCTGCCCGGTATTCGGATCATTATCTGTAGTAATAATAAATATAGGAAGGTTACTATCCGTAAAGTTAACCTGTCCATAAGAAACCGCTCCCAAAAACAGCGAAATGGAAAGCACATTCTTTCGTACGATAAGTAAAATTTTATTCATAGTAGTTTTTAAGATGTTTTAACAAATATATAATTAATTCGTTTACACAAACATAACATTTGCAAAATATACTTATGAAAAAACCGCATTCTATTATAGAATAACAGAAATACAAACACATTAGTTTCTACATTAAAAAAAGCCCCATAATTAAATTACAGGGCTTTTAACTTTTATATACAGAGGTATTATTTACTCAGGTACATTTTTCTTCTTGAATACAGTTCGTAGAACTGATCATCTTTAAGATCATCTATAAACAGGATGCTCTCACCTGTAGATTTCATTTCAGGTCCAAGTTTCTTGTTTACACCGTGGAACTTGCTGAAAGAGAATACCGGTTGTTTGATAGCAAATCCTTTAAGCTGTGGGTTAAAGTTAAAGTCAGTCACTTTGTTGTGGCCAAGCATTACTTTAGTAGCATAGTTTACATAAGGCTCACCGTAGGCTTTAGCGATAAACGGAACCGTA
>QFQM01000322.1 GCA_003243255.1 Flavobacterium psychrophilum
AGCACTATCAATAGTATTCAGTTATTGGACAAAGCATTGAAATTTGGAGAAATAACAACTATTCAATATTTTTTGGAAGCAAGCTATTTCTATACGGCTACCAATAATTACTTACAGGCAGAAAAGGAATATAACGAAGTAATAGCTGAATTGTACAGGTATCAATTGTAATGAAGTAATTGTAAGATGATAAACAAGCCACTAAAGAAAGCTATTACAGAACCATTTAAAGCTTTGCGGAATATTATTTTCGCAAAGCTTTATTTTGCCGAAATCGCAAGTCTGTTTGGCGATGCATTTACGTGGTTGGGATTGGCATTGCTCACTTACCAAATCAACCTCAATAATGTAGCAGCGATATTAGCATCAGCTCTTACATTGAGGGTTACGGCTTACATTATTTTCTCGCCTTTTGCAGGAGTTCTATCTGAAAAATTGAAGCGAAAGAACATATTGCTGATAACACAGTTAGCAAGAATGATTATCGTGTGTATGTTGCCTTTTGTTACTAAAGAGTGGCAGGTGTTCGGATTGATATTTGCATTGAATGTATTTGCTGCATTCTTTACACCAACATATAGGGCTATCATTCCACAGATAGTGGAGAATGATATATATAGAGAAGCCAACGGCTTATCAACGTCAACCTTTCAGTTATTAAGTGTATTTGGTCCTGCATTGGCAGGAATTTTTGCAATGTCGTTTGGAGCTAAACAGATATTCTTTTTTAATGGTGTAATGCTATTCGTTGCTATACTATTGCTTTTGAGCATCCCGATGAAAGCGCTGCAAAAAGGAGTAGATACCGATAATACCCCTTCTGGAAATACCTGGCACGAAGTGCTAAAAGGTATACGTTTGCTATTTGGAAATAAGATTTTGCGTTTCTCTTTAAGTATTGAATTTATATCTGCAATTGCCGGAGCTATGGTATTGGTCAACACCGTTGGATTGGTAAAATCATCTTTGCAATTAGATGATAAGCACTACGGATGGATAATGTCAGCATTTGGTGTAGGAGCAGCCATTACAGCTTTCCTGTTGGGCAGCCTGGATAAAACTAAAACACGGAGCATATCACTGATAAGCGGTGCTATCTTGATAGGCGTAGCTATCATTTTTGCCAACTATGTTGCGTACAATAGCTTATTGTTTTTATGGATTTTGGCTGGTATAGGCCAAACTCTTGCCGATATGCCTTCCGAAACATTGATTGGCGAAAACATTGAGCCGAAAGACCAAGGTAAAGTGTATGGCTCTCATTTTGCTTTTTCTCATTTATGGTGGGCGATTGCCTACCCCACAGCTGGATTCTTAGGTACACAGTTTCCCGAACAAGATTTTTTGTACGGAGGACTTCTTACGCTGGTTTTGACCGCAATTATTTTTCTTTTAATTTTTTTTAGGAGGTGACAAAATGGAATTACAACAATTAAAATAGCTATACATTGTTTTAGAACCAATTAGTTTTATTGTCATATCAACAATTAAGATTGATCTTTCAGAATTATTATCGAATGTGTAGAATAATTATTTTTGATAAATATTTTTTATGTCAGATATATGAAATGGATAACCCGAGAGCGTCCAAAAATTGATCGATTAGCCTGCCCTTGGCTAATTAAGCGTTTTATTGATAAAGAAGCTGAGTTTATTTATGTTCCTTATAACCAAGTTCTTTCTTTAGCCGAGGATTTAGGTGCAATTCCCTTTGATATAACCGGGGCAGAATACACACATTATGATGATCTCTGCACTTTTGATTATATTATTAAAAAACATAAAATAGAAGATCCGGGGGTCATAGCGATGTCATCGATCGTTAGAGGAGCAGACACTGATCGACATGACCTGGCTCCTCAAGCTTCTGGATTATGGGCTATTTCAGCAGGCATGGCATACAACGAGCCCAATGATCAATTGCTCCTTGAGAAAGCAATGGTACTGTATGATGCGTTACATAGCTGGGCAAAAAATCTACAAGATGTAAAGCATGGACAACAGCCTTTTGAAAGCCAGTTTATTGAAATTTTAAAGAAGTTCAAGGAATATCAGAAAAACAGCCAAAAAACTCCTGAATGGGTGAAAGAATTGAAGGAAATCATTCAAGATCAGATTGATACTAATTTGAGCCAAAGGGAATTATCTAAAGAACTTGACATTAGCCCTTCTTATCTATCTCGTATTTTTAGTAAATATTTTGAAAATATGTCTTTTGGCGAGTATGTTCGTAAGCAACGTATTGAAAATGCCAAGAAGCTTATGTGTTCCACATCTTATTCTCTTACGGAGATAGCATTTCTAAGTGGTTTTTCCGATCAAAGTCATTTTGCCCGTATCTTTAAAAAAGAAACTGGGTTTAACCCATCGGAATACAGAAAAAAAAACTCGAAAAGGTAAATTCTATACAAACAGTACATTTTCATTCTATTTTGTCCTATTCAGGCACTGTAATATTGCATAAAAATATTACGTGTCATGAAATGGATCACTCGCGAACGCCCAAAAATAGACCGAATAGCCTGTCCTTGGCTGATCAACCGGTTTGTCGATAACGAAGCGGAATTTCTATACGTTCCTAAAGAACAGGTGTTTATTAAAGCGCATGAATTAGACGCAATTCCCTACGATATCCTAGGGGCTGAATATTCCCATGAAGGGGCTTATTGTACATTCGATTACATTATTAAAAAACACAAGCTTACAGATCCTTTTATACTTCAAATAGCACTAATTGTTAGGGCTGCTGATACAGATAGTTTTGGCTTGGCACCACAGGCAGCAGGCTTATGGGCTATATCGGCCGGATTGTCCTATAACTATTTAGATGATTATGAGATGCTGAAAATAGGGATGAAAATTTATGATGCTCTTTATAGTTGGGCAAAATATGTACAAAAAGAAAAACATAATTGGAATGCTAGAGGATAATATAGTAATCGAAAAAAGTGAAACAGACACAAAACCTGTTTATTCACTGTATCAAATAGTCGCCTATTTCATAAAATTGGGAACAATCGGTTTTGGCGGGCCTGCTGCTTTGGTTGAATATATGCATCGAGATCTAGTGGAAAAACGAGGATGGATTTCAGAAGACGATTATAAAGAAGGAATGGCTCTGGCACAATTAGCTCCTGGACCGTTAGCTGCGCAACTTGGTATTTATATGGGATATGTTCATTATAGGTTGTTAGGAGCGACACTTGCTGGGCTGGCTTTTGTATTGCCTTCTTTTCTAATGGTTAGTTTATTGGGGTATTTTTATGTGCAATCGGGTGGCTTACCCTGGATGCAGGCGGTTTTTTTTGGGGTTGGCTCATCCGTAATTGGCATCATTGCAATGAGTAGCTATAAGTTGGTTACTAAAACCGTAAAAAAAGATTGGCTGCTGTGGGGGATTTTTACAATATCAGGGATAGTTACTTTTATACGCGAGGAAGAAAATATTTGGTTGATGCTAGCTTCAGGAATTATTGTTTGGTTAGTAAAAGCTCCACCTAAATCTTTCAGTTCAACAACAAAAGCTTTCTTTATGCCGGTATTCTTACAGGCTGCCGGTAGTACATTCGCAGTCAATGGTCAGCTAACTACCATGGGATTGTTTTTTCTGAAAGCCGGTGCTTTTGTTTTTGGGAGTGGCTTAGCAATTGTTCCTTTTTTATACGGAGGTGTTGTAAAAGAGCATCAATGGCTCAACGATAGCCAATTTATGGATGCTGTAGCTGTAGCAATGATAAGCCCGGGTCCTGTAGTTATTACAGTCGGCTTTATCGGCTATCTTACTGCTGGTTTTAAAGGGGCCTGCATAGCAGCAATGGCTACTTTTTTACCATGTTATCTGTTTACAATATTACCAGCTCCATATTTTAAAAAATATGGTAGGAACCAGGGAATAAAAGCTTTTATCGATGGGGTAACAGTAGCCGCTATTGGAGCTATAGCTGGGGCTGTGATAGTGTTAGGTGAAAGGCAACTTAAAGACCTATTTTCAATAGTCCTCGCATTGTTAACCGTTTTTATATTGATACGATTTAAAAAGCTACCTGAACCTGTAATAATTATAGGAGCAGCACTATTGGGATTGTTTTTTAAAAGCTGGTTCTAAGTGCGTTTAATCCTTGCATCCAAATTCTCTCCAAAATTAATGTTTAAATTTGTACAAATCGAATCAAATGAGGCTATTGGTAATCGAAGACGAATCCGATTTGTTGCAAAGCATTTTGGAATATTTCAAACAGGAAGATTTCCGTTGTGAGGGAGTTACTACATTTTATGAAGGGATCGAAAGAGTGGAATCTTTGGATTACGACTGTATTATTCTTGACATTAACCTACCGGATGGCAACGGATTAAAAC
>QFQM01000323.1 GCA_003243255.1 Flavobacterium psychrophilum
AGAAGCCAAAGTTTGCCGCACTGCGACCGGGGCAGTTTATTGAGAACATCACACTGGAAGACGCACTGGAGCTGATGAAGATGCCACGGGATATGGGATTGTTTGAAGACAAGACCGTGTCCGTAGCGATTGGTCGCTTCGGGCCGTATGTCCTTCACGATAAGAAATTTGTTTCCATACCTAAAGGCGAAGATCCTTATACCATCACACCAGAGCGCGCCATTGAGTTGATCGAAAACAAGCGCGTGGCGGATGCCAATAAAACCATTAAGACGTTTGCCGAGAATGCTGACATTGTAGTGCTGAACGGTCGCTTCGGGCCTTACATCAAAGCAGGTAAGAAGAACGTAAAAATCCCGAAAGGAAAAGAACCATCGGAACTTACTTTGGAAGAATGTGTAGCACTTGCCGATGCCACACCAGAGAAGAAAGGACGGTTTGGTTTTGGTCGTAAGAAAGCGGAGGAAGCACCAGCGGTAAAAGCTCCCGCCAAGAAGGTAGCAAAGAAAGCGGCAGTGAAAAAAGTAGCCACCAAGAAAGTTGCCAAAAAGGCCGCCACTAAAAAAGTGGCCGCCAAGAAGAAGGCTTCGTAACCATTGAATTCATTTCATCGTAACCGTAATGCGGATTCCTGTACAGGGAATCCGCATCTCTAAATCAATGGTAACGTTTGTGTAAAGGATATGTATGGAAATAATCATTTCATTCACATAATATCCATTACGATGTTTTGAAAAGTAATTCGGAAGACAGACTTTTGCCATTCAATTCAGTCTAACCCCAATCATTTATTTACTATCTGCTGAACTCTTTTGATCAAGAGTTGCTTTACTGTCTTGATTTGGATTATTAACTAACCGCATGAAATTTTTTTACCTGCTATCAGCATTGGTGTTGATGGCTTCCTCTGAATTGTTTTCTCAATCTGTAGAAGAAATCAAATTACCAAAAGCAAAAGGAGCGATCTACCTGACCTGGGGGTACCACCGAGATAGTTATAGCAAGAGTACTCTACATCTTAAAGACCATTATAGTGATAACTATGATTTTACCTTGTATCATGCCAAGGCAAAAGACCGCCTCGATGCACATCATTTGATAGGAACACCCCTTACTGTACCTCAATATGTCGTTCGTGTCGGGTATTTGTTTAAAGGCAAGAGAGATCTGGGGATTGAATTTAGCTGGGATCATTTGAAATACATCGTCAATGATAACCAGATGATGCACCTGAAGGGCACTATTCATGATAAGTACTATGACCTCGATACTTTGGTAACACCTGACCTGGTACACTTTGAACACACCAATGGTAATAACTATGCCATGCTCAGCCTGGTGAAACGGCATACCTTTTTCGAAGCACCGAATCAGAAACTAAGTGTGATGGCCACCGTAGGAGCAGGCATTCTCGTTCCGAAAACAGATTCCCGCGTGTTGGGAAATCATAACGATGGACCTTTTCGTTATTCAGGTATTGTGTTTGGCTCAAGTGTTGGATTACGTTACGAGATATTCAAGTACTTCTACCTGGAGCCTTCCGTGAAAGGAGCTTTTGCGGATTACACCAATGCGAAAGTGTATCTGCAGGGCAGAGCTCATCATACTTTCTTTTCTGCTCAATACGTACTGGCGGCAGGAGTCACCATTCCTTTGTAGATTTGAAGCATGAAGAAATTGGTAGCCCTTACTGGCGCTGGTATCAGTGCAGAGAGCGGCATTCCTACCTTTCGTGATTCAGGTGGATTGTGGGAAGGACATAAGGTAGAAGAGGTAGCTACACCGGAAGGCTGGCACAAAAACCGCGAACTGGTTCTTGATTTTTATAATCAGCGTAGAAAAAAAGCGCTGGAAGTAAAGCCCAATCGTGGCCATGAAGTGCTGGCGGAACTCGAGACGTATTTTGATGTAACGATTATCACCCAAAACGTAGACAACCTGCATGAGCGCGCGGGTTCTTCCAAGGTAATTCACCTTCACGGCAGCCTGTTTGAATCGCGGAGTACACTGGATGAATCACTCATCTACCCCATCAAAGGTTGGGAGTTGAAGATCGGAGATAAGTGCGGGAAAGGATCACAGTTACGTCCCAACATCGTGTGGTTTGGAGAAGCAGTACCGCTAATTGAAGTAGCCGCACGTTACGCTGCGGAGGCCGATATTTTTGTAGTGATCGGTACTTCCATGCAGGTATATCCGGCAGCTGGACTTATTGATTTTGTGCCCCGCCATGTTCCTAAATACGTGGTTGATCCGAATACGACAACACCTCCTGTCCCTCACCTGCAAATCATCAGAGACAGGGCAAGTACAGGCATGGAGCAATTCAAAGAATTGATTTTAAGGTAGGATTATCTCCCTTCAGATAGTCGGGTTGGGGGTGCTGAGATTCTGATCCAGTATGTTTCCTTCGATATCATTGTCTTTTATTTCGCTCCACCTGTTTTCAGGAATTTTTTAAAACACGTTTGTAAATACGATACTTATGGGATGATATCAATGCCAATACAAGGTGATTTTTGTAATCGATATTTCACCAGCATAAGGGTGGATTCTTAATCCGGTCGGATGAGAAAAACAGATCCTTGCATTAAGCTAAGTATGCTGATAATAAAATTGCCTTACTTTTCAGATTTTCACAAAGAGATCGCTCAGTTTCAAATGAGCCCGCTTTCCGGTCAGGAGCGTACAGCGTATGAAGTGACATTTGCAAAGTTAAACTCCTATTATGAAAAATGGTAGACCTTCAAAGACGACATTTACTCTTACAAATAGAAATTCCAATCCCTATACTACAGATGCCTTAATGGTATCCATTGGGATAAACATTCTACCACGCTCCAGCGAGATAAAACCAAAACTTTCATAAAATGCCGCTGCCTTCTTGTTGATGGGGTCAGTAACCACTGCGCATGAACCAATTGTCGAACTGGCTTCATAAGCACGTCTTAACGCATCGGCTAAAAGTAACTCTCCAATTCCTTGTCCTTTATATTGAACATCCCGTGCAAGCCTGCCCAACAATGTAACAGGAAGATTTTTGTAAGGTAGTTTCTTTTGTAACTGTTCGGGAATCAATGCACGATCCACGCTATCGGCAGACAATGAATAGTAGCCTTTGATTATTCCTCCTTCTGCTTCCAGGATAAAGCATGCAGCCACTTTTCTTCTGATATCCTGACCTGCTTGTCTCTTTAAATACTCTTCCAGCGAAAACTCTTCACAAGAGAACGAATTCTTTTTGTGCGAGGAATTGAGTGCAACGGTGTGAAGCATTTATTTCTTCGACTTGAATTCAGCGTGCTTTCGCATGGCCTGTTTTAACTTGTTATTTGGTACAGGTGGATTGACCAATGCATCAAAAAAGAGCTTGCGATCATGCTCCGAGGATAACCAGTTATTGTGTTTTTCCATAATGGCTTCTGCCTTTTCAGAGGCCGCGCTAAGCAGAAAATCAGTAAGTGAGCGAAAGCCACCTATTTCCAGCACCTCTTCGAAATAGTTCTTTTTCTCGCGTGGAATGCGCAGATCGAGTCGGGTTAATTCTTTGGTTGGCATAGTCACTTTTGTTTGTTCTTATACAAAGAACGGAAAAATGCTGTACAAGTTCAATTTTTTGCGGAAAAATGCTGTATTTTTTGGTCTTAATTCCCAACCTACATATCTCCCTTTTCGCACTTCAATTCCAAACTTACATATCTCTTTCTTTTTTAAAATTCGCTAAACAACTAAAGATTGTATGGAAGTTTCCGCTCAACTATGACGCTCCAAAATTTCCGTTTGATTATGACGTTCAGAAAATTTCTGTTGTGCATCAAGGAGCGCAAGCAGTACACAACGTTGCTAAAAACATTAGATATCGGAATTGAGCGAACAGACTAAAGGTTGGAGTTGTGAGCAATCAAATTTTTCCTTTTTGGTTGTGGTTAAATTATTGTTTATATTAGGGAGCGGTTTTTGTGTGAACGAGAGAAAAGGTTTGCGTTAAAGAGGGAAGAAAGGGCCTTGTGTTAAAGGTGGAAGGGAGTGGCGAGTTTTGTGTTAGAAAGAGGGATTTGTTTATGTTCGAACAGTGTTTTTACTATAGGTGTTATTGAGCGGAGTGTTTGGGACTGGTTTGAGTTGGGGTTTTGGAAACATTTTTGAAGACTGTTTATGAGTTGTCAAAGTTTTTGTAATGCCTGTCTATGAATTAGCAATTTTATTCATTTTTAAAAATTTTACGCCATCACGTAGAATGCAAAATCTTTCGTTTTCAACTCTCTTCTTATCCTTCTGCTTTAACTCTGCCTTTTCGCGTTTACTTCTTTTCTTCGCGCCCATTTTC
>QFQM01000324.1 GCA_003243255.1 Flavobacterium psychrophilum
AACTCAAATCAGAAAACGAAAGACTAAATAATTTGTTAGGTTTTTACAGGCCGGTTGATCAATTCGTATTTAGTTTTCCAACGCGGTTTGCAACCTTGGGCTCGGGAGCAGGTTTTATTCCTTTCAATACCGAAAAAGATTATCGGGATTTCATCAGTCGTATGAAAGGTTTCCAGGTATGGGTTGATCAGGCCATTGCTAACATGAAAAAGGGTGTTGAGCAAAATAATACAAACCCTAAAGCGGCCATGGAAAAAGTGCCACCACAATTAAAGCCACTGTTTGAAGCTAGGGTTCAAGAAAATGTTTTCTATAAACCTTTACTAAAACTTCCTGCCAATTTAGATAGCGCAGCTGCGGTTCAATTAAAAAAAGATTATTCGGCAGCCATTGAAAATATTATTAAACCAGCATATAAAAAATTGCATGATTATATTGTTGATGCCTATATCCCCAAAGCAAGAAAAACATCAGGTCTTTTGGATAATTATCAAGGAAAGAAGGAGTATGAATTGTGGTTGCAGCATTACACCACTACAAACATTACAGCCGAACAAATTTTCAATTTAGGACTCAGTGAAGTTGCCCGAATTCGCGAAGAAATGGATGCTGTAAAAACACAAGTCGGCTTTACAGGAGATTTAAAATCTTTCTTTCAGCATGTAAGAACCGGTCCTGAGTTATTCCCATTTAAAACCGAGGAGGAAGTATTGGATAGATTCAGAAGTTTTCTTGATAAAATGTCCCCGCAGCTAAACAGCCTTTTTAATTTAACACCAAAAGCAAAATTTGAAGTAAGAGCTACTGAAAAGTTTCGGGCTGCCGGTGCTAATGCTGAATACAGTCGACCATCAAGAGATGGAAAAAGGCCCGGCATTTTTTATGAAGTAATTCGTGACCCGGCTCAATACAATTATTTTTCAATGGAATCATTGTTTATACACGAAGCTATTCCCGGACATCACTATCAGGTAGCTATTCAACAGGAAGCTGATATTCCGGAGTTTAGAAAAGCATATTCGACAAGTGCTTTTGGAGAAGGCTGGGCCTTGTATGCAGAAAGCTTAGGTGGTGAGTTAGGTATGTACACAGATCCCTATCAATATTTGGGCAGACTCAATAATGAAATTGAGAGGGCTGTTCGATTAGTGGTAGATCCAGGAATACATTCTAAAGGATGGAGCCGTGAAAAAGCCATCGCTTATGTGCTCGAGAACCAACCCGTATCATCTGTTGAAGCGGAACAACGAATAGAGCGTTATATGGTTACAGCAGGACAGGCAGTAAGTTATAAAGTAGGTGAGTTGAAAATTATTGAACTGCGCGAAAGAGCAAAGAAAAAATTGGGGAACAAGTTTGATATTAAAGAATTCCATGATGAAGTGTTGAAAGATGGTTGTTTGCCTCTGATAATATTGGAAACAAAAATCAATAAGTGGATAGAAAGTAAAGCAATAGTAAAAAATTAAATAACTGCACATGCTTAAAAAAAATTTCTATTGGTGTTTTGTGGCTCGCCTGCTTCGGTTTCTTTGTTTAATCGTGATTTTATTCACTGCATCAAACACTTCATTCGCACAGAAAAAATTATTGCAGGTAGGCTTTCCCGCAGGTTGCCCACAGGCTCAATCGGTAGCAAAGAAAGAGGTGAACAATTCACCTGCCCGAATCGGCTCGGATTCATTGGTAAAGAAAGCCAAAGTTTTATTAATTCAACTTAACAAAGAGAACGTTTTGGGTGCTATTACCATCCTTGAAAAAGCTGCAGAAATAGATTCTACAAATGCCGCAATCTTTTATCAACTCAGTTCAGCATATGGTTCGGCACCCAGATATGCAGGAATGCTTAAGAAAACGGGGGATGAAAAAAGTTTGTCTTATTTTCTGAAAGCCTTTTCTTTAAATCCCAACGCTGTTGAAGAGCTGAGAGGGATGGCTAATTTTAAAATAAAATATCAAAACGATTATGCTTGTGCCGAAAAACTCCTTTTGCAAATTTTAGAGTCAGCGCCTAAAAATGCAAGGATTCGATTTGAGTACGCCATTTTGGTAGCCGCTAAAAACAAGTTTAATGAGGCCTACCAAATCAGAGAAAAAGCCCTTGCAGATGCCGACAGCCTCACGAGCTTATTCATCCTAAACAACTCTGCGCGTATGCGCTATATGGCACATGATTACGACCGGGTCATCAAGCACTCGGACAAAATGATTGCCAACTATCCAAAAGCTGACTTGATTAATCATTTTTACAAAGGCCTTGCACTTGCTGAGCAAGGAAAATATGACCAAGCTTTGGCTCAACAAAAACTCGCCACGCCTTCACTCAAAGGCGATGCGGGTGGCGTTGCCAACCTTGCCCGTGCCTACATTCTGGCAGGTGATATATCAAACGGCAAACTGGCTTTACAAGAAGTGCTGGACCGATATGCAAGAGGTGAACATGTGGTGAAGTATCAAATAGCCGCAGTGTACGAAGCCCTTGGCGATTTCGACAACACGTTTCTTTGGCTAAACCGGTACGCGGAAGACGGTGGTGGTATTCATGACTGGTTGCTCTGGCTCAACCATGACCCGCGTTGGAAACGAATTAGAAATGATGTGAGATTTAAAGAACTTAAAGTGAGAGCTGGATTATAGAGACTAAAGCAAAGTAATATGACACACCATTCTGGTTATGTTGTTATCCCCCTTTTACTTTTTGTAGCATTTTTTTGCACCTCTTGTAACAACTCTTCCAATAATACTACAGATGCTACCTTAGCCGCTAAAATAGAACGCGGAGATTATCTGGTAAATGCAGTAGCTAATTGCATGCATTGTCATGCTGATCGGGATTTTACAAAGTTTGGCGGACCAACTGTATCTGGAACACAAGGAAAAGGTGGGCAGCGAAAAGGCGTATTCGTATCGAATATTACACCCACTGTATTGGGCAACTGGACAGATCAGGAAATAGAACGAGCTATCACCACGGGCATAACCAATGTTGGTGATACGCTTTTTTTTACAATGCCTTCCATGAGCTATAAGTACCTGACTAAATATGATGTTGAAAGTATTGTAGCTTATCTCCGCACCCTGAAACCCATAGCCGATAGTGTGCCCAAAAGAAACCTGAATCATCTGCCACCCGGTAGGCTCAGTTCGTTATATCATGAATTTTATAGTAATGATATTTATCAAACATTAGAGCAACCTCAACCTGAGGAAGAATTGCTAAAAGGTAAATACCTCGTTACGATAGGCGGTTGCATCGCTTGTCACACCAACCTTGATTTGAAATTATTAGCATATAAAAGGGATAGCCTTCTTGCCGGAGGATTACTTTTCAATAAGCCTGGAAACTTTAAAGTAAAATCAGCCAACATAACTCCCGATACAACAACCGGAATAGGAGCATGGACAGAAGAAATGTTCCTTGCTAAGTTTAAAAATTATAGAGATAGAGAAGCGTATGATTATGATCCCGGAAAACATAATTCGGAAATGCCCTGGACAATATTTGCAAACATGACAGATGATGACATCAAAAGTATTTACAAGTATTTGCGCACGGTTAAGCCGATTAAAAATAAGGTAACAAAGTGGCCGCAATAGAGTTCTTAATTGGACACAAAGAAATAATTTGATTCAATGAACCGCAGAAACTTTGTAAAGACTTCCACTTTTGCAACTGCCGGCCTTTTGTTGCCCATCGGTTTAGCTGCATCTGCTCAAAAGACAAAGAAGAAAGTGGTTGTGCTTGGTGCAGGTCTTGCCGGTTTAACAGCCGCATGGGAACTCATACAAGCCGGACATGAGGTGATTGTGGTTGAAGCAAGAAATCGGTCTGGTGGTCGTGTGCTAACACTACGCGAAGGGTTCACTTCAGGCTTGACGGCTGAGGCAGGTGCGATGAGTTTCAATGATAATTATTTTAATCTGCTTCGTTACGTTAAGCTTTTCAACATTCCATATGAATCTCTGAGAACACCCGCAATTAGGAACCCGGGCGGAAATGGAGTCTATCATCTGCAAGGAAAGCGAATTGTTCGAGATGGCGCAAAAATAGATTGGCCCTATGAGCTCAAACCGGAAGAGCGTGAGAGCAGCATCACCAACCGGTACATCCAGCCATTATTGGATGGCGTGAAAGACGCCAACATTTCGGATTCACTGTATGCATGGGCGCATTCCATTGACAATAAAACGTTACTTCAACTTATAGCTGAAAGAGGGGCCTCACGCGGAGCACAAGAAATTATTCGGTTGACTACCTGGTATTGCGATCGCCAAGGACGGGCCTCTGCTGCCTGGAATTTGTTGCCGGTAT
>QFQM01000325.1 GCA_003243255.1 Flavobacterium psychrophilum
TAATCATTCATTTTCATTTATCAACTTTTAAAAATTACAATCATGGCACATAATCTTAATTATAACGAACGTACAGGCAAATACAGCTTCTTTAGCGTGCAGCAGAAAGCATGGCACAATTTGGGACAGATAGTAGAGCAATATCCCACCAGTGCCGAAGCTATCAAATACGCAGGGCTTGATTTCGAGGTTATCAAATCTCCCTTATATACTCGTGGCACAGGCATCAGTATAAGTGATGATGGTGAAATAAAAGAAGGTGGTAACATTTTGTTGCCCGACAATTTCGCAACTATGCGTACCGATACCAATACGGTTTTTGGCGTAGTAGGAAAAGATTACCAAATAGTACAAAATGCAGATGCCTTTGCCTTTTTCGATGCTATTGTAGGTGGTGGTGATGGTATCCTGTATCAAACAGCAGGTGCATTAGGAAACGGAGAGCGCATATTTATTACGGCTAAACTCCCTGACTATATCCGAGTAGGTAACGGTGATGATGTTACAGAAAAATACATCTTCCTGACCACCTCACATGATGGTACGGGAAGTATTACCGCAGCGTTTACACCTGTACGTATCGTTTGTCAAAACACTCTCAATGCAGCATTGGGAAATATGTCCAACGTGGTACGTATTCGCCACACGTCAGGTGCAAAACAACGTTTGGAAAATGCTCATAAAGTAATGGGACTGGCTAATCAGCTAAGTGTACAACTGGAGGGCATATTCAATCAATGGACAAAGGTGCGTATCTGTGATGAAGAAGTAAAGAAACTTATCCAACTGGCACTTTGCCCCAACAAGGAAACATTGGACGCACTCAAAAAAGGTGCAGAGGATGAACTGTCAACCGTTTTTAAAAATACGGTGGAAGATGCCTTTGCCTATGCAATGATGGCAGATACCCAACAGTTGAATACTACCAAAGGAACAGTGTTCGGGGCATACAATGCGGTAACAGGTTACTATCAGAATGTACGCAATTACAAGGACGATGAAAGCAAACTGCAATCCATTGTAATGGGAGGCACAGCACAGGCTAAAGCACAACGAGCATTTGAATTGTGCAGCCAGTTTGCAAAAGACGGAGCAGACGTGCTTGCACTGAGCTAAAGTAACAGGACAGGCAGCAATGCCTGTCCTTATTATCCACTTACAAAAACAAGTATATGAAACCGTTAGATAATTTGATAAACATAGAGAAGGCAAAATTGCTGCACGAACTATTTCCGCAGGAAATTCCTGCCTTACTGGAATACACCGACAATATGTGCCTTGCCATACAGGAGGACGAACAGTTGATACGCAGCCAGTGGGAAAACGGGTTGCTAACAGTAGAAGCCTGGCTATCCTTTGTTGAGGAAGTCAGGAACAAGATAAATAAGTATGGGAAACGTCTGCATACTCACAGCCGCTTATTTGCAGACCAACTTTTTGCTGGCTATGTCGCATTGTATATGGTGCATTGTATGACCTTATATACTACTGTAAGGAAGCATAGCAATCCCAAGTTTACATTAGCCATAGACCTATTATTTAACTCATAAAATACAAGGTTATGGAAGCGTTGATAAAGCTATTACAGGCAATGTCTTACCCGACTATGGTTTTTGTCGGTTTGGCAATCAGGCTCTTTGTCGGTATGCGACAATTCAACCGAAGGGGCTTAGGTGGATTGCAGCATTTCAATAACTATTTAGTGGGTTTAATCACACTTGCGATAGAATGGATGCTGAAGTGGGCAGCATTAGCCCTTTTGCTGTGGGGATTGTGGGGATGGCTGTTTAGATAACGTAGCACGGAATAAAACTATACAGGACTGTACAGAAATTCTTTTTAACAAAAAAACATTTGACAATGGAAACGACAAATTTTTTCAGCAGCATAGCTGCATTGAATATAACAGGCGACCTGCAAGTAACGATACGGAAAGGAGCAGAAAGTAACTGGATAGTATCGGTTATGCTCAACAATGAGCAGTGCGGGGACGATGCAAGGAAACTGATACCGCCCCTCAATCTAAGAGGAAGTGCCGAAGAACTGGACAACGGTTTCTTTGAACGAATAACAACACCCATACGGACCGTTTCAGGTTTAATGGTGGACATGGAAGGCTTCATGAAACAGTTGGAAGAAGTGAAAAAGCAATCTGCTATGGAAAAAGAAAAGACAGACAGGGAGCGAAAGGAAAAAGAAGCCAAAGAGAAGAAATACAGGGAGGCGATGCAAAAAGTAGATGAACTGGAAAAAGAAGGAAAGCACAGGGACGCATGGATGAAAGTACCTGACCCTTCAGAATATCCCGAACAGGCAGAAGCCATACGCAAACGAAAATCATCCTTATCCTCAAAGTTTGCCCCGGACCTGTTTGGTGCAACTGCAACACCCGTAACTGATGAACAGCCACAAAGCGTTGAAGCGAATGTTGAGGAAGAAGAAATAAATCAATAACCTGTAAAACGAGAAGTCATGTTAATAGCAAAGCATTTAGACAGGATTTTCCTGCTCAAAGAAAACGGAACGGATATAAGGCTTACAGACCCTGAACCTTCATGGAGCGTGGAAGCGGTGATGAACTTCTATGCCAATACCTATCCAGTACTCACCACCGCCAAAATATCCGCACCACGAATTGAAGATGATACGGTGCAGTATCGTTTTGAAAGCGTCATGGGAACAAAAGGTTAATCTTAAAATTTAAAGCAATGGAATATGCAACACAATATTATATCGGGCATCATTCAAATGCCCCAAAAGCAAAGGCAAAGAAAACTCTACAAGCAGTTGGGAGAGTTCACAGCATGGGTACAAAGGACAAAAGATGCACACGAAATAAGCAAGGACAAACGGAAGTCAGTACCACAACAGATGTTGCCAATGGTTTTTTAAGAACCACCTTCCTGCCTAAACTGGAGGCGATGAAAACGGTACAACCTGCTACGGAAGTGGAGAAAATAGAAACTGATTTTTATTGCTCCCTGTGTGCAGTTGCCAGGCATTACAACGGCTTCGAGCCTATGGATACAAGGACGTTTGGCTATCCCTACAATATCGCCCTTTCTGTATGGGAAGTGGATAACCATTTAAAACGGAACATTAGAAACTGGAATTGCTTGCGTTTGGTACAGGACGATAAGGGAAAGACCTTTTTTATAAGCGAGGAACAATACAATACTGGAACAACCTTGTTTTATATTCCCGTTATACCGTTATATAAAATGCTCAAAGACCCGAAGACAAAAAGAGCAGCCCGATTATTATTATCCGTATTTGCTTATCTGTATCATGTAGCTGATATACCTTATTACAGGCAGGAGGATGCTTACCTCTATTGGCAATACGAAATGATTGCCGATTGGATTGAACAGGACGATGAAGCAGAATTGGACAGCCGTAAAGAGGAATTAAAGGTTGCTCAATGGTGCGGTGAAAAGATGGAGCAGAAAATATTCAACCGTAAAAACCTTGATGTGTTTGCAGAACGGATAAAGGCATTTATACCTACAAACGATTTTGAACAGGAGTGCCTGAATGTAGCAAAGGGAATGTTTGCACTTTATACTGATTATCCTGCAACAACGGTTTTCCAAAACGCAAAATATGTACAGGATGAAGAAGAACAGGAGGACGAAGTAATTGCAATGAGGAAATATATCTCGTTTATAGCCGATGTAAAGGGATGGCTATATGAAACGGTTGCTGAAAGTGTAAACAATGAGTTCAATGAATGTGGTACAACAGAAGAACCTACCATATTAAAAAAGTTTAACGGTACAGCAATCACCGATTGCAGTCTTGAATTTGAAAACAGGTTATTCCCATTGATAGACGATTTATGTTACCTGCTGAATAACGATTAAAATAATTACTATGAAAGATGTAATGGAAAATATCGGCAAACTTTACCATCCTAAAACGGCTTTGGTATTTTATGAAGCAAAAGGAATGAATGTAGAAGTCTATGTAGAGTATTTTGATATGGATAAGAATGGTAGTCCCATTAATGCACATCCCCTAACCGTTAAGGAAGCACAGCGTTTATCAAAAGCACTGGACACAACGGGCGAAAGGAACAAGGCTTTTCTGAAACCTAAAAGCATTATCGCTGCAAATATCCTTTACACAGACCCATCTGAAAACGGCTTTGTGATGTGGTTTACAAAGGCGACCTGTAAAAATCTCTTTTTCGTTGAAGGGTTAGGCATTTCAAATGGTAATGCGAGCGTACCCGCATTAC
>QFQM01000031.1 GCA_003243255.1 Flavobacterium psychrophilum
TATTTGTTCTGTAAATATGTAATATGACCCAATATAGAGTCAATAAATATAAAAAATCAGATTTTCATAAATGGAACGATTTTGTTGCAAAATCTAAAAACGGTACTTTTCTGTTCCATCGTGATTTTATGGAGTATCATAGCGATCGCTTTGAAGATTTTTCTTTGTTGGTTTTTGATGAAGATGAATTAATTGCCATATTGCCGGCTAACAAAAAAGATACTGTTCTCTATTCTCATGGAGGCCTTACCTATGGTGGATTGGTTTGCACCGAAAAAGCTAAACTTTCAGAAGTAATTATAGTTTTCAGGGCTATCCTTGAATTTTTACATAATAATGGTTTTGAAAGGTTTAATGTAAAGCTAACTCCCTCCATTTATCATAAATATCCAGCCGACGAGTTGAGTTATGCTTTATTTTTAGCGAAGGCTAATCTTATCAGGAGAGATAGCCTTACTGTTATTGACATGCAGAATAAATTGTCATTTTCTAAATTAAGGAAACGTACAATTAACAAAGGATTAAAGAATGGATATACTGTTAAGCAGGAGGATAATTTTGATGTTTTCTGGAATAAGGTTTTAATTCCAAATCTTAATATGAAGCACGATGCCAAACCGGTGCATACCGCTGAGGAAATAACCCTGTTGCGGCAAAAATTCCCCGACAATATTAAGCAATTCAATGTCTATTATAATGATAGTATTGTGGCCGGAACTACCGTTTTTGTAACCGATACTGTTGCTCATATGCAATATATATCGGGTATTGAGGAACATAACAATCTGGGTGCCCTTGACTTTTTATACGACTATTTAATAAACGAGGTTTTTGCTGATAAACGCTATTTTGACTTTGGAATCTCTAATGAGGAACAGGGTACAAAACTGAATGCAGGACTTACATTCTGGAAAGAAGGTTTTGGGGCACGTACAATCGTACAGGATTTTTATGAGGTGGAGACCGCTAATTTCAATTTACTGGATTCAGTACTGATTTAATTTATATTATTTGAAAAACCTTTTCGAAATATTAAAAAAACCTATTGTACAAGTCTCTTCGCTTAATGCCGTAAGCGTTGTGATCAGAATATTCGGGGGGCTGATTGTAGCTAAAGCCATTGCAGCCTATGTAGGAGCTGCGGGATTAGCTGTTGTAGAGAATATGCGTAAGTTTTTGACACCTGTTGAGTCATTCGCGACAGTAGGAATGCAAAACGGTATCATTAAATATGTTGCCGAAAATCAAAAAAAAGAAAAGCAACTTTACTCAGTGCTTGCTACAGTATTTTTAAGCATATTTATAGTAGTAATTTGTTTCAGCCTTTTACTGTTTTTATTATCAGGTTATTGCAGTGAATGGATTTTCAGGGATTACGAGCAATATGCCTGGGTGTTTAAGGTATTGGCCTTTTCTTTGCCCTGGTATGCGGGTAGCCTTATATTTATTGCTATATTAAATGGATTTGGAGATTATAAGAAAGTTATAAGGCTCAATATCAGTGGAAATATAACAGGAGTGCTGCTTTCTGTATTCCTGATGTGGAAGTTTCAGACAAGCGGTGCTTTATTAGGGCTTATTTTATTTCAGGCCGTCTTCTTTATTTTTACTTTTTATGTAATCTGGCAAAGATTTAACGGATTCCCCTTTTTAAGTCTTAAATATTTTGATAAAGCAATCCTTAAAGGTTTGCTTTCGTATAGCTTTATGAGCTTGTTTTCGGCAGTTTTATTGCCCGTGGTTGCCATTACTATCAATAACAAGCTAATAGATGATTTTAGTTTTGAAACAGCAGGACTGTGGTCGGCTATGAACAGGTTGTCTTCATTCTACATGATGTTTGCCAGTACCATGCTTACCGTATATTTTTTGCCAAAATTATCGGTTGCATCTACTATTAGTGAGACAAAACATGTTTTTGCCAGTTACTATAAAAGCATGTTGCCTTTATTTGCGATTGGTTTGGCAATACTTTACTTTTTAAGGGAATTTGTGGTACTGTTTATTTTTAAAGAGGAATTTTTACCCATGACAGAACTGTTTCTATGGCAACTGTTGGGCGATTTTTTTAAAGTTGGGTCACTAATACTGGGTTACCAGTTCTTTGCTAAAAAATTAACAACGGCTTTTGTCGTAACTGAAACTATTTCGTCATTAATACTTCTTGCTTCAAGTATGTTCCTGATTACAGGATTTGGGGTTAAAGGAGCCGTTATGGGGCATGCATTTACTTATCTGATATATTGGATAATTTTAGTGGTTTATTTTAGAAAGATGTTGATTAAATTAGAGAAATAGAATAGCAAAATTGCATTTCATCGGCTTTTTTTGCATACTTATTTTAGTAGTATTTTAACTTATTTGTTTAAGTACTTAAGATTGTGCCTTTATTTTATGATACTGATGTCACGTATATTTAAATGATAAATATTTATTTTTAAATTTAACATTTAAATTCTTAATAAAAATATAAAATAAGTGTTTTGAAAAGTACATTTGAAGTATAACTTTAAAATTACTTTTTATGAAAAAAATTATTTTGCCGGTATTATTATTGGCAGGGATTACAGCTGTAAAGGCACAAAACATTTACAACACAGACGGAAGTCTAACAGCCAACAGGACTCTTACCTTAGGGAGTTACAGTCTAGCGTTTAAACCAACTTCAACTACTAACGGTTTGTTTTTAGCATCTTCAGGAAATGTGGGTATCAATACTACTACACCTACACAAAAATTAGATGTTAACGGTAATATTCAGGGTGTTCAGGGATATTTTACAAATGCAGTAGGAAATCAGACATTTTTAGACAATGCTGATAGGGTAAACAAATCGCTGGTATTAAATGCGGGTTATAAATGTTCTCCTGTTTCTAATGCAAGGACCTTTATTTATATGGATATGCCGATGTCACAATTTGATGCTGCACCTACTATTTGGTTTGGACTAACGAACCGCAATGATATGTCAAGGTTTAGATTTTATGCTGTACAGGATGGTAAATCTGCTCTTATACTTTATGATAAAAATCAGACATCAAATTTTATTTTTACAGAGGATAGTAATAATAATAACCATTTTGCTATGCCTAAAGAGAACTCATATGTATCTATTGGCTCAAGTAATTATGGTGATCCGGCAACGGGAGAATTATATAAACTATCTGTGAATGGAAGCGTAAGAGCAGACAGGGTTAAGGTATATAACACCTGGGCAGATTATGTTTTCGAAGACTCTTATAAATTGCCAACATTAGAAGAGGTTGAAAAACACATTAAAGAAAAAGGTCATCTTATTGATATTCCTTCAGCAAAAGAAGTTGAGGTAAAAGGGATAGATTTAGGAGATATGAACAGACTTTTAATGCAAAAAGTTGAAGAACTAACGCTTTATATGATCGAACAAAACAAAGTGAACGATAAACAAGCTGAAGTAATAGAGCTGCTTGAAAAGAAAATTGAGCGATTAGAAAAAGGAAACTAAGTATAAGTTGATAAATAGAAATATGAAAAACTTATATTTAATGGTATTCCTGCTTATTTGTGGGTTTACCGGTTTTGGGCAAAATGAAAATAATCACTGGAGGATTGGAGGACTAGATTTTGATTTTTCAACAAATCCAAATACTGTTTCAACAGTTTCGAATCAGGTATATTATACAAATCCCAGCGGAGCCAGTATTAGTGATTCTTTTGGTAATTTTAAATTCAAATTTGATGATAATGACTGCGGTTGTGGTACCTTTCCATCATATCAATATTCAGTTATAGTACCCCATCCGGGTAATGCTAATAAATATTTTGTTATATGGACTTCATATTCACCAACAATTGGAACTAGAGCACCCAAAGTATATAGTTATTATCACTATGGTATCCTTGATTTTAGTAATAATGTTTCAGGGGAATTTATTGAATACGGTGATTTGACTGATTCTTCAGGCCAGCTTGTCAAAAATGAAGGAGATTTTAGGCCACTAACTGTTGCAAAGAATGCGGCAAATAATGGTTATTGGGTAATCGTTCAAAATGTCTATGATATTTTAAGTTTTAAGATTGATGCATCTGGAATTAACATCAATCAGCCAGTAAAAACAACTCTTTCTCCTGATATTTACTATGGATTTAATGCGGTATTTAGAGTAGTGCCAAATTATGCCAGTCCTGGCGGTTTTAAGATGTATGCTCTCCAGCCTAACATCAGAATTTATAGTTTGGATTTTAATAATGCCACAGGTCAATTTACGAATTATCAGGTACTACCCGGAGATAATTTTGGGAGGTATTTTGAAATATCACCGGATAATCAAAAGTTATATTTTGTTGACGGATCAATTAAAGTAAAAGATTTAACGTCTTTGTCAACACCGGCTAGAGTATTATATGAATTTGCCAGCCCGACCGTTGTGTCTAGTTATTTTTCTGGTATTCAGAAAGATAAATATGGTAATATGTTGGTTTCTTCTCAATACTCAAATTCTGATAGAAATAAATATATTCATAAGATTGAAGATCCAAATTCATTTTTGAATTCTTCTGTTAAATTAAACCATATTTATCTTAATGGCAAAACCTATGTTCAATATTTGCCTCAATTGGTTGAATCTGTGCCTACATCTTGCTCAAATGAAAATATTACACTTAGTTCAACTGAGAATATTAATAGGACGTACAAAGTAGGGAATTCAATTACCACAAATGGAAGTTTTGCAGTTAATAGTGGTATATCGACAATTCTTAAAGCAGATGATGTTATATATCTAGAGCCAAGCACCGATATAAA
This sequence comes from Flavobacterium psychrophilum, assembly GCA_003243255.1. Next base: position 4,784 of record QFQM01000031.1, read on the forward strand.
CGCTGGGGCTTATTTTATTGCAGAGATTGAAGACTGTACGAATGATAGTGATAGAATTGGGTTTTATCAAGATGAAAATTCACAAGTAATATTGCCAACTTCTGATATTCTTACAATGTATCCTAATCCATCAACGGATATTACAACATTTGTCTTAAATGATGACATTATGAAAAGCATCTCGGTGTTTTCTTTAGACGGGCGCCAGATTTTCTCTAAAGATGTAATGACCAGATATTATGAGCTAGACGTTAGAGATTATCCTAATGGGATGTACATAGTGAATGTAGAGACCGAAAAAGGTGAAAGTTTAACGAAGAAGCTAATAAAGAATTAAAACTTGAACTCCGGGCAATGCCCGGAGTTTTTTATTTGTTCCACACCTCTAAATACTTTTCGGCCACTTTTACATATTCATGTTCCTTCTCTATAAAAGCTCGCGCGCGTTTGCCTATAGCTATAATCTCTTCAGGATTTTCGATAAGGTAGGATAGTTCATTTACCAGAGAATCGACATCCGGCAATGCATTTACGGCAACCCTTTCAGTTAGGTTATAATGTTGCATAAATTCCTGTTCGGCACCGGTAAATACAACTTTGCCCTGGGCCATGGCTTCAAGCGCATTGTAACCCTGATCGTATGAAAATGTCTGATCAAGCAAGATATGGCACTTGTTATACAATGTAACATAAGTGCTGTATGGTACAGACCTTGTTGTAATTATTTCTACCCCGTCTTTATACTTTTCTGAGATAATTTCTAGTGCTTTTTCAAATAGGTAATTTCCTTTTTTGTAATAATTCACATTATTGATACCATGAAAAATTACAATTTGAGATATAACAGGTGAAGGCACCTCAATCACTTTGAGCTTTTCGGTATTTATTGGGTAGGGAATAAGTCCGGCAAATTTTGGATGCCCCTCCAGCGGAATGGAGTAGTCCATATCACCGGCTATTACGGCAGTTATATTTTTATAGACAAAATCATGCAGCTTTTTAAAGGATTTTGTAGCATAAAACAGTGTGTATTTACAGTGTGTTGCATCCGGATTTGTTTCACAGGTAGTGAGTACAGAGTACCTGAACTTGCCTTCAAGCATGTGCTGTACACACATGTAGTCGTCTCCACAGGAAGATAGAAAAGTCTTTTTGTTATGTTTGAAAATATAGCCTAGGATTTTGGCCTCCAGTTTTAGCGTGCTGGGTATAGGGTATTCGTTTATAAGTTGTACAACATCAAATCCAGAAAATTGTTTGCGTTTCAGATAAAAACGTAGTGCAATTTCAAGATGGGCAATATCGTGTTTGAAAATCCTGAAAATGCCCTGACGAATTTTATTTAGAATATAATTGTCTTTAAATAAATGCGCATATAAGAAAATATCTGCGGGATAATTTTTAAAGTCATTGTCACTAACTAATGTCACTTCATGTCCTAGCTTAATTAATCCTTCTTTGAGGGAATTATGGAATCTGCTATATTCCCCTAAAAGTAATATTTTCATAAGAATTATTTATATTTGACGAAAGTAACAAATATAGTTCATGCAGCAAGTTTCGAAAAAAAAAATCTGCCTTATAGGAGATTCGTTATCTGAAGGAGGTGCTGAACGTGTTATGGCTGATCTTTCGAATTATTTTTTTTCCAGGGGCATTGATGTACATAATGTAATTGTCCAGGACAAAATTACTTATCCCTATTCGGGAAAACTTCTAAATCTGGGGTTGTATAAAAAACCTGGTCCTGTAAATAAGATAAAACGTTTCTTAAAGCTGAGAAGCTATCTTAAAAATCAAGATTTTGATTTTGTGATTGATTTTAGGTTTAAGAACAGTTACCTTCAGGAATGGGTTACCAATGAACTTCTGTATAAAAAGAAAAAAATTGTTTTTACAATTCATAGCTCAATTTTAAAATATTACATCCCTAATAACCCGTTTTTGGCACTGTTCATTTTCAGAAAAGCCTATGGAATTGTGACTGTAGCAGACAGAATTAAATATGAAGTAGATAAATTAGGGTTGTCTGAAAATGTAAAGCGTATATATAATCCGGTTATCATTGAAAATATACATTCGCTAATGAATGAGGGACACGTTCCTGACTACAAATATGTACTTGCGGCAGGCAGTATGAACGGGAACCTAAAACAATTTGATAAGCTTATAAATACTTATGCGGAGTCTAACTTACCCGTTAAAAGAATTAAACTTGTGATTCTTGGGGATGGAAAATTAAAAGAGAATTACGTTCAGCTGGCAAATGATATGGGGTTAGGAGAAATGGTTGTTTTTCCGGGATTTAAAAACAATCCTTTTGTGTACATGAAAAATGCCTTGTTTTTTATATTGAGCAGCAGTAAGGAAGGTTTGGGGATGGTGCTTATAGAGTCTCTTGCTTGTGGAACGCCTGTAATTTCCTTTGATTGCGATGCAGGACCATCAGAAATAATTCAGCATGGACTAAATGGTCTGTTGGTAGCAGATCAGGATTTTGATGAATTAAAAAAAGGAATGAATACATTAGCTGAAGACGAAAACCTGTATACAACCTGTAAACAGAACGCGACAGCCAGTGTACATAAATTTTCTATTGAAAACATAGGGCAAAATTGGCTTGAATTTCTTAAAATTGAAGTGAAATAGATATCCATGAAAATACAGATAATTGATATACCAAAAATAGTAAATGCCCAGGGTAATATAGGTGTGATAGAAAATGATGTAATACCGTTTGACATTAAGCGTGTATACTATTTATATGATGTGCCGAGCTCAGCTAAGAGGGGAGGGCACGCACACAGAAATCTTCAGCAACTATTGGTACCCTTATCGGGGAGTTTTGACGTGATTCTTAAAGATGGCAATGAACAAGTCACAATCACCCTCAATAAACCGGATAAAGGACTTTTAATAAATAACAATATCTGGAGGGAGCTGGAAAATTTCTCTTCAGGGGCGGTATGTATGGTATTGGCTTCAGGAGTTTATGATGAACAAGATTACATTAGAAACTACCGTGAATTTCTTTCTTATGTAAAAACTAATAAGAAGTAGGGTTGATGCCCTTCTTTATTAACTTAGCTTTTATTTTCTTTATAAGTTTCAATATAAAGGCAGGAGAGTATAATAAAGCTATCTGTTTGTAGTTTAGGCTGCTCAGGCTAATGCCTTTAACCATCTTTTGAAAATTAGCTTTGTCTCCTGAAAGTTTGTAAAGTTTAGCACTGATGTATCTGTGAAAATCAAGGTATTTTTTTAGGTCCTTCCTTTCAGGATATTGGTTCTCATATTTATCAAAATCAGTTAACACCTTATTTTTTAAACCGGCGTGGGTGATTTGATTTTCAGAGGTCATTGTATAGCTCATTAGAGCCTCCGAACTATATGCCATCCTGAAATTCAGATGTGCGCGTATATTCAGGTCAAGGTCTTCAGCAAAAGTTATAGATTCATTATAATACCCAATTTCTTCAACAACTGACTTTTTAATACAAAAAGATGAAGGATAATATAGGGTCTGATTTAGATTGGTTGTAAAGAAATTTTCCAATATACCGGTCTCTATATCAAAAGGATGTTGTATTATTATATTTTCAGGGTACACTGCATCATATGTTGTTGCAAATAAAGAGGCTTCAGGATATTGGACAATCAATTTATGAATAACCCCCAAAAATTCAGGTTTCCACGAATCATCAGCATCTAAAAAGGCAATATATTCTGATTTTGCTTCTTTTATTCCTGTGTTTCGGGAAGCGGAAAGACCTTTATTTACTTCATGCCGAATAATACGTATTCTTTCATCTTTTACTTCCTGTGCAACAGCCATGCTATTGTCAGTAGAGACATCGTTGACAATAATTACTTCGAAGTCACTAAACCTTTGGGCTAAAACACTTTTTAGAGTGGCTTCAATATAATTTTCTTTGTTATAAAGAGGTATAACTACTGAAAAGAAGGGCATAAGCTTATTTTAATGAGCAAATATAGCTTAATCTGTATAAATTAAATACAAATAATGATGGTTTGCCTGAAGTCAGATTCATGTACATAGGTTTTTCAAAAAGCTTATAAAATAAACCGATAGGCCATTTTAGACCTGTTTTGGTTACCTTTCTGTAAATCCTGAGCATTTTTACAAAATCGGGCTCAATTTTATGTTGCAGATATAGCGTTCTGAGGTTAACAAGCCCCATTTTGGTTTTACGCAGAAAAACTTCGCTGAGGTCTATGTCCCCATGCTGTACAGGATTGTCGATGTGTTTTACGTTTAAACTCAATAGGCTGGCCTGATAGGCAAACAGAGTGTCCTCATGGCCGTATTTTCGCAGTTCAGGGTCAAATTTCACTTTGTCAAAACAGTGCTTTTTTAGCAGTGTATTGTTAAAGAGTAGTTTTTGATATATAGCAGTATTTCTTTGGTCCGCAGTAGTGTCTTCAATATAAAAACCGTATTTCCAGCGTAGTTTTTGGTTTTTAGGTTCTACCACGTTTGGATGCCTTCTGCCTCCATACACAATATCATTTCCTTCGATGTTGTCGATATAATTTCTTAAATAGGCTGAGTTTATTATAAGGCCATCTCCATCAATAAACAACAGATTATCATATTGCGCAGTTCTTGCCAGAGTATTTCTGTTTTCAGCTAGGCCAACATTTTGTTGCTGTTGCATAAAACGAGCATTTGGCAGACTGTTTATCTTTTCGTTCTCGTTTAAAGATACCCCATCAGTTGAGCCATCATCCATTACGAGAATTTCGAAAGCTATGTTTTCCTGTACGGCCATAGCATGCAAATCCTGAACAAGCGGAAATACATTATAATTGTATGTGGGAATAAGGATGGAGAGCATTAAACCGTTCTTTGTACCACTTCAAACAAAGTTCCGTTTTCGCATTTAAGGGTTTTGCTTGGGAACTTCATTAATAGTGCATAATCGTGAGTAGCCATAATGATGGTCTTACCATTTTGGTTGATCTCACGAAGCAGTTGCATTACTTCCACACTGGTTTGAGGGTCAAGGTTTCCTGTAGGCTCATCGGCAAGTATAACTTCAGGGTCATTTAAAAGCGCACGTGCCACGGCAATCCTTTGCTGTTCACCACCGGATATCTGGTGTGGCATTTTGTTTGCTGTATTCCTGAGTCCAACTTTATCAAGAACCTCATTGATCTTAACATCCATTTCCTGTTTTTCGCTCCAGCCTGTGGCTCTCAGTACGAATAAAAGGTTTTCATAAACCGTTCTGTCAGGCAGTAGTTTAAAGTCCTGAAAAACAACTCCTATTTTTCTTCTCAGATATGGAATATCCCTTTCTCTTAATGTTTTAAGGTCATAATCAACAAAATTCCCTTCACCTTGTTTTAGCTTAAGGTCGGCATAAAGCGTTTTCATTAAACTACTTTTACCAGATCCGGTTTTTCCGATGATATAAATGAATTCGCCATGATTTACATCAAGGTTAATATCAGTTAATACGGTATTGTTATCCTGGTAAATGGTAACGTCCTGTAAAGACAATACGGGCTGAGACATAGTTTGCGGGTGTTTGTTTTGGTAAAAGTAATAAGATAACGCGGCTATTCAAAATTTTATTTCAGAAGGAAAGTCCAGGATTCGGTTTTTTAGTTACTTTTTGCGTTATGAGTTTCCCTCTCCCTTGGAGAGGGGTTAGGGGTGAGGCCTAAAAGGGTTAAAGTTGGGTTAAAATTAAAAGGTATTTGTACTCATAATTAGCAGGTTTTGGGGTATACACGTCTTTTTTATGGAGTATAACCGCATACTAAAACTAAAATATCATCCGTTAAAATAAATAAGAATTGATATATTTGGCTTACCTAAAAAAACATAACACACATGCATAAACCAAACAGGCTATTCCTATTAACCATACCCCTTTGGGGTTTAAGCCTTTCGGCACAGCAAACATCAATTTATACCAATGAGCTCAGGGATTTTGATAAGGCTGTAACGCTGTATAACGATAAGCAATATCAGGCTGCGCAGATACTTTTCGAAAAAACGAAAGTAGAAAACAAGGAAATGGAGGTACAGGCCGACTGTGCTTACTACATTGCCAATTGTGCTATCAGGCTGGATCAGATGAATGCCGATGAACTTATGGAAAACTTCGTTGAAGATTATCCTACAAGTACTAAGCAAAATCAGGCTTATGTTGAGGTTGCAGGCTATTATTTCAGCCAGGGTAAATATCCTCAGGCATTGGAGTGGTATGACAAAGTGGATGAAAGCAACATGAGTGTTACCGACAGGGACAGGTATAACTTCCAGAAAGGATACAGTTATTTCAGTGCCGGTGATAAGAAACAGGCTGATAAATACCTGAATAAAGTCATTAATTCTAAAGAATATGGTTCTCAGGCCAAGTATTACCTTGGTTTTATGTCATACGAAAGTGATGATTATAAAAAAGCGAACCAGCTTTTTGAGCAGGTTGAGGATCAGGACAAGTACAAAGAAAAAATGTCCTATTTTCAGGCTGATATGAACTTTAAGCTGGGTAACTTCCAGAAAGCGATTGATCTTGGTGTGCCACAACTGCCAAAGTCGGATGCTAATGAGAAATCGGAACTTAACAAGATAATAGGGGAGAGTTATTTTAATCTTGGCAAATATGACAAGGCGATACCTTACCTAAAAGAATACCACGGTAAAAAAGGAAAGTGGAACAATACTGACTTTTACCAGTTAGGTTATGCCTATTACAAACAGGGCGATTATGAAAATGCGATAACCCAGTTCAATAAGATAATTGAGGGTAACGATTTTGTTGCCCAAAACGCATACTATCACTTAGGGGAAAGTTACCTTAAAACAGGAAAAAAACAACAGGCACTGAATGCTTTTAAAAATGCTTCGGAAATGGAGTATGATGTGAAGATTCAGGAGGATGCCTATCTTAACTATGCTAAACTGAGCTACGAGATAGGCAACCCTTATCAGAGCGTGCCTGAGGTGTTAGGTTCTTTCCTTCAAAAATATCCGGCTACTCCATTTAAGCAGGAGGTGCAGACGTTATTGATCAACTCGTATATCACTTCTAAGAACTATAAAGAAGCATTGGTATTGCTGGAAAAAGATAAATCGGCAGCTAACAAGCCTGCATACCAAAAGGTAACTTTCTATCGCGGCCTTGAGTTGTTTACCGACGGTAACTACCAGGAAGCTATGGCAATGTTCAAAAAATCGATAGCAGAGCCGCGTGACGCTAAAATCACTGCCCGCGCTACCTACTGGAAAGCTGAAACAGAATATGTTTTGGATGGCTTCAGCGAAGCATTGATAAGCTACAAGCAATTTGGGGGAAGTGCTGAGGCTAAAAATACGCCTGAGTATAAAAACTACAATTATAACCTTGCTTATACCTATTTCAAACTGAAAGAGTACGAGAATGCGGCTAAATATTTTCAGGAGTATGTTTCTTCGGCTGCAGCCAAAGGAGATGCTGTAAGACTTAATGACGCCTATCTGCGTTTAGGGGACAGTAATTTCGTTACGGCAAAATACTGGCCGGCAATGGAGGCTTACAATAAAGCCATCGAAATGAAAGGTATTGATGCTGATTATGCTTTTTTCCAGAAAGGATTGAGCTATGGTTTTGTGGCAAGAAATGAAAAGAAAATTGAAGACCTTACAAAATTTGTGTCGACCTATCCTAAATCTAAATATGCTGATGATGCATTATATGAGATTGGAAACACTTATGTAGCCGAAAAACAAAACGAGAAGGCAATTGCTGCTTACGACAGGCTTATAAACGAATATAAAGGCAGTTCGTATACTTCAAAAGCGATTATGCGTCAGGCGCTTATTTACTACAATGCTGAAAAAGACGAACAGGCATTAGTGAAATTCAAAAAAGTAGTTGCTGAGTTCCCGAATACGCCTGAAGCAATGGAAGCGGTTTCTACGGCGCGTACCATCTATGTGGATAATGGTCGTACTGACGAATATGCTGCATGGGTTAAAACGCTTGGTTTTGTTGATGTAAGCGATGCCGATCTTGATAATACTGCTTTTGAAGCTGCTGAAAAACAATATCTGCAGAACAATACCAAACAGGCAATTACTACGCTGAGCAGCTATGTTGCTAAATTCCCTAACGGAATCTCTGCCCTAAAAGCGAACTTCTATCTGGCGCAGTCGTATTATGCCGATGGCCTTGAGACAAATGCGATTCCGCACTACGAATTTGTAATAGGAAAATCAAGAAGTGAGTTTACCGAACAAGCGTTGGCGAGGTTGTCGCAAATTTATCTTAAGAAAAACGATTGTGCTAAAGCCGTTCCGGTATTGAAACGCCTTGAAACAGAAGCAGACTTCCCTCAGAACGTAACTTTTGCCCAGTCGAACCTGATGAAATGCTATTACGATCAGCAGGACTACGCTAATGCGGTTGTATATGCCGATAAGGTGTTGGCTAATAACAAAACGGAAGACAGAGTTAAGAGTGATGCTCAGATTATAGTAGCGCGTTCGGCTATTAAAACTAATAATGAGCCAAAAGCGAGAGAGGCTTATGCTAAGCTGCAAACTATTGCTAAAGGCGAGCTTGCAGCCGAAGCATTGTATTATGATGCTTACTTTAAAAACAAAGACGGTAAATATGAAGCTTCTAACACTGCGGTGCAAAAGCTTTCTAAAGATTATTCGGGCTACAAATATTTTGGTGCCAAAGGCCTTGTTGTAATGGCCAAAAACTTCTACGGGCTTAAAGACAGCTTCCAGGCGACATATATACTGGAGAGCGTTGTCAAGAATTTTACGGCTTATCCTGATGTAGTGGAAGAAGCACAGAAAGAACTTGCCAACATTAAAGGCGAAGAAGCTAAACGTAATTCATCTATCCAAAATTAATCAGAGCCATGAAGATCAAATTTCAATATATAGCCATAATAGCGGCATTTGCCTCGGTAAGCGGTGCATATGCCCAGAAGAAAGACCAGAATATAGGTACGGAGGTAGTAAATGTGGTAAAACCATATACACCAACAATATCTGATGCTTTTAAAGTAAAAGAAACGCCTGTAATTGAAGACGAGGATAACACAAAGAAAGAAGTTATTGAATACAATATCTTTTCTTTTCCGGTAGCTTCTACATTTACACCGTCAAAAGGTAAAGCGGCCGGTGTCGACAGGCCTAAGCGTGAGAAACTGTATAACAACTATGCTACGCTTGGTGTGGGTAATTACGGAACGATAAATGCTGAGCTTTTTGTTACCGAGAACCTTAACCGTAATGAGTATGTAGGAGGTATGTTCCGTCACCTGTCTTCGCAGGGAGGAATAGAGGAAGTTAAGCTGGACGATAAGTACTATAATACTTCTATTGATCTGACTTACGGTAACCGACAAAAAGACTTTAGCTGGAATACCGATCTGGGTTTCCAGAATCAGGTATATAACTGGTATGGATTGCCTACTGAATATGTGAATTTTGATGATTTGGGCGTAAATATCAACGGGATTGATCCAAAGCAAACGTACAATTCATTTTACATTGGCGGTAGGATAGCGGCTGAGGATAGTTTCTTCAGGGATGCATCAATGCAGTATAAGCGTTTTTGGGATGCGTATGGATCGGCAGAGAACCGTTTCTTTGTTAAGCCATCGTTAGATATTGATGTGATGGATGAAAAGATCAAAGTAGATTTTGTTGCCGACTATGTTGGAGGTACTTTAGCTGATGATACTGAATTCCCTATTGAATATTCGCATTTTAACTTAGGTATACAGCCGAGCATTGTGTATCAAAAAGATGATTTTTCGGCACAGTTAGGAGCCGGAATATTCTACAATATGGGTAAAATAGGGGATGATAAGGATAATAATTTTTATATCTATCCTCAGGCAAAGGTGTCATATAAAGTAGTTGGTGACCTTATGGTAGCTTACGCAGGAGCAGAAGGTGGCCTTAAGCAGAATTCATATGCAGATTTTGCTGCACAAAACCCTTTTATCTCACCAATGCAGGTAGTAACGCCTACAAACCAGCAATATGATATTTATGTAGGGCTTAAAGGTAAATTAGCGAATGCGGTTGCCTATAATATCCGTGGTTCATACATGAATGAAGATGACAAATCATTGTTCCTGAATTTTAATCCGGGAGTACTTCCGGGGCCGGGTGGTGATATTAATAACCTTGAAGGATTCCAGTACGGGAACTCGTTCAGCGTTGTATACGACCAGGTACAGACAATCAGCTTCTTTGGAGAGCTTAAAGCTGATTTTTCTAAAAGTGTAAGCTTTGGAATCAATGGTACATTCAGCAGTTATTCAATGGATTCACAGGCGGAAGCATGGAACTTACCACAGATTAAAGTTGGCTCGACACTGGATGTTGATATTACTGAAAAATGGTATGCAGGGCTTAATTTATTCTTTGTAGGCGACAGGAAAGATCTTGTGTTGCCAAATAGTACATTGGCAGATACCGGAATGGACTATGATACCGAAGTGGTAACGCTTAAGAGTTATTTCGATCTTAACGCCCATGTAGGCTACAAATACAGCGCACGCCTGACAGGTTTCATTAAACTGAATAATATTGCCAATCAGGATTACCAAAGATGGGTAAACTATCCGGTTCAGGGCTTCCAGTTCCTGGCAGGGGCATCCTATAAGTTTGATTTCTAATAAAAATATTTAAAATTTTAAAATTGAAAGATTTAAAGATTGGGCAGGTTCTCAATTTTTAAATCTTTCAATCATTTAATTCTTTACCAAATTGACTACTCTCAAACATAAAGTACTTAATTACTACAAGCAGCAGACCGAAGACCGCATTGATGCTTTTCGCGATATGATTGCTGAACTCACTACCGATGCGGCTAATGATGCTAAAGGCTCGGCAGGGGATAAGCATGAAACGGCTTTGTCAATGATGCATCTCGAACAGGAAAAACTTAATCATAAGCTGGGTGAATTCATTACTCAGAAAGGAATATTGGATAAGATAAATCCCGATGCTAAAACGACAAAAGTGGCTGTTGGAAGCCTTATAAGAGCTAATAATATGCATTTGTTTGTGAGTACGGCATTACCCAAGATTACTATTGAAGGGGTAACAGTAATAGCGCTGTCTCCGCAATCGCCATTAGGTACAAAACTTATGGGGATGGAAAAAGGATTTGAATTTGAAATAAGCGGCACAAAATATTTGATAGAAGAAATAGATTAAAAAAAAACCGATGCATAAGCATCGGTTTTTTTTATGATTTGTAACCTCTTTCTGAACAAATTCACGGCTGTGCTTATATTTTTGTAGAATTAAACGTATTTGTATTTAAAAATATAAGTTATTTGTTTGTTTGTGTTTTATAATTTAAACTAAAAGTTCAATTTTGTCTTGCTGATAAGAACTTAAAAAGTCTTTTTAGTGAAAAATTATAAACAGCGAGCATATGTGTGGAATTTTAGCAATTATCGGTAAAGGGAAAGACGAAGCGTTAGTGAAACAGCTTTCAAAAAGGATGTCGCACCGCGGTCCTGACGAAAGCGATCTTAATGTAACAGAAAAAGGCCATATACTTAGCCATGAGCGTTTATCTATTATCGATCTCAATACAGGTAAGCAGCCTATTCAGGGGACCTCTAAAGCATGGATGGTGCACAATGGTGAAATATATAACCATCAGAAGCTGCGTGATACCGTATTGAGCCATCATGAATTCAGGACAACATCAGATTCTGAAGTCATCGTACATCTTTACGAGGAGTATGGTTATGAATTCTGCGATATGCTGGATGGTATTTTTGCTTTTGTGGTTATAGATGGTGATGATTACATAGCAGGGCGTGATCCTCTGGGTGTAAAACCGTTGTATTACGGACTTGACGAAAGAGGAAGGATGTATTTTGCTTCCGAAATGAAAGCCATAGCCGATCAGTGCAGGAGTTTCTCTACATTTCCTCCGGGGCATTATTATACGCCAAAAACGGGCTTTGTAAAGTACTACAGGCCGGAATGGGAAGAGGCAGCTAAAGCTGTTGAGGAAGTTGATTATTTTGCGATCAGGGAAATGCTTACGCAGGCTGTTGAAAAAAGGCTGATGAGTGATGTGCCTGTTGGCGTGTTGTTATCCGGTGGGCTGGATTCTTCGCTTACATCATCCATAGCGGCACGTTTGCTAAAAGATTCCGGTCAAAAGCTGCATTCGTTTTCGATAGGGCTTGACCCAAATGCTCCCGATGCAGTAGCTGCACGACTTGTAGCTGAGTTTTTAGGTACTGAACACCACGAAGTTCATTTTACTATAGAACAGGGAATAGAAATATTAGATAAGCTGATATGGCATCTTGAAACCTATGATGTGACTTCAATCAGGGCAAGTACACCTATGTACTTTCTTAGTAAGGCAATAACCGATAAGGGTATTAAGGTGGTGCTTTCAGGTGAAGGAGCCGACGAGATTTTTGGAGGTTATCTTTATTTCAGAAATGCACCTACTGCTGCCGACTTCCAGAAGGAAACCATTGAGAGGGTTCAGAAGCTCTTTACAGCCGATTTACTGAGAGCGGATAAGTCTACCATGGCGCATGGCCTGGAGGCACGTGTTCCGTTCCTGGATAAGGCTTTTTTGGAACTTGCTATAAAAATAAAACCTGAAGAAAAACAGCCTAAGGCTTACGACGGGGTAGAGAAATATATCCTCAGGAAAGCATTTGACACCCCTAAAACGCCTTATCTGCCAAATGAGGTACTATGGAGGCAGAAGGAGCAATTTAGTGACGGTGTAGGCTATAACTGGATCGATACGCTGATTGAATATTGTTCTGAACAGGTAACGGATGCGGAGCTGGAAGCTGCCGAGGAGCGTTTTCCATACAATACTCCCGCGACTAAGGAAGCCTATTTTTACAGGACGATTTTCCATAAGCATTTCCCTCAGTTGAGTGCGGCTCAGACGGTACGTAAATGGATACCGAAATGGCAGGAAAACACCGATCCGAGCGGACGTGCCAATGCGGCACACGTTCAGGCCGATACCTGCATTGCGCAGGTCAAAATAGAAATATAATGTAGTAGTTTATATTTGAATTTTTAGTTTGTTTGTTTGTATAAAATGCCCCTTTATGGGGCATTTTTTATGCACTGTTTTTAACACTTTAGCAGCTATTTGATAAACGTATGCTGATTTTAATAAATTGTTGATAACTTACCTCCTAAAAAGGGCGTTTTGGTAGCTTTATCCCTCCTGATTTTATATATTTGTTCGTTAAACTTAAAATTTCGTTAACAAACAATTTTATGAGTGAGGAAATAAAGAAAAACAATTATTCGGCAGACAGTATTCAGGCCCTTGAAGGGATGGAGCACGTAAGGATGCGTCCTTCCATGTACATCGGCGATGTGGGTACAAGAGGTTTACACCACCTTGTATATGAGGTTGTAGATAACTCAATTGATGAGGCTCTTGCCGGACATTGTGATACTATTGTTGTTGCTATTAATGAAGATAATTCCATTACTGTTGAAGATAACGGTCGTGGTATTCCTGTAGATATACATAAAAAAGAAGGCGTTTCTGCACTTGAGGTGGTAATGACCAAAATTGGTGCCGGAGGTAAGTTTGACAAGGATTCATATAAAGTATCCGGAGGTCTTCACGGTGTAGGTGTATCGTGTGTTAATGCGCTTTCTGATCACCTGAGAGCTACTGTTTTCAGGGAAGGTAAAGTGTATGAGCAGGAATATGAAAGAGGTAAGGCGATCTATCCGGTAAAACAGATAGGTGAGACTGAGAAAAGGGGTACAACAGTTACTTTTAAACCGGATGCTACCATCTTTACCCAGACTACCGAGTATTCTTATGATACGCTAGCTGCGCGTATGCGTGAACTTTCGTACCTTAACAAAGGTATTTCAATAACACTTACTGATAAAAGGGAAAAAGATGACAAAGGAGAATTCCTTAGCGAGACATTCCACTCACAGGAAGGTCTTAAGGAATTCGTTAAATTCCTTGATGGTAACCGTGAGCCTATCATTGCTCATGTAATCAGCATGGAAACTGATAAAGGTGAGATACCGGTTGAGGTGGCACTTATCTACAATACGAGCTACTCTGAGAATATCTTCTCTTATGTAAATAATATCAATACGCATGAGGGTGGTACACACCTTTCGGGTTTCCGAAGAGGTCTTACCAATACCCTTAAAAAATATGCTGATAACTCAGGCCTTCTTGAAAAACTGAAGTTTGAGATATCGGGTGATGACTTCCGTGAAGGGCTTACTGCTATTATCTCGGTAAAAGTTGCTGAGCCTCAGTTTGAAGGTCAGACCAAGACTAAACTTGGTAACCGTGAGGTTGTAGCGCCGGTGAGCCAGGCGGTGAGCGAAATGCTTGAGAACTACCTTGAAGAAAATCCAAATGATGCCCGTACAATTGTGCAGAAGGTTATCCTTGCAGCACAGGCACGCCATGCGGCTAAAAAAGCCCGTGAGATGGTACAGCGTAAGACTGTAATGGGTGGCGGCGGACTTCCGGGTAAACTATCTGACTGTTCTGAGCAGGATCCGGCAAAATGCGAAGTATTCCTTGTTGAGGGTGACTCGGCAGGTGGAACTGCAAAGCAGGGACGTGACAGGGCTTTCCAGGCTATCCTTCCGTTAAGGGGTAAAATTCTTAACGTAGAGAAGGCAATGCATCACAAAGTATTCGAGAATGAAGAGATACGTAATATATTTACTGCACTTGGTGTAACTATTGGTACACCTGAAGATAGTAAGGCGCTGAATCTTGAGAAGCTTCGTTATCATAAAGTGGTTATCATGTGTGATGCCGATGTTGACGGTTCTCACATTTCTACGCTTATCCTTACATTCTTCTTCCGCTTTATGAAAGAGCTTATAGAGAATGGCCACGTGTATATTGCTACTCCGCCTCTTTATATGGTTAAGAAAGGTACGAAGAAAGAATATGCATGGAATGATACCCAGCGTGACCAGATAACGGAAAGAATGGGTGGAGGTTCATCTGTTCAGCGTTATAAAGGTCTTGGAGAGATGAATGCAGAGCAGCTTTGGGAAACTACACTGGATCCGGAGTATCGTACGCTTCGTCAGGTTAGTATCGACAGCCTTGCTGAAGCTGACAGGATCTTCTCTATGCTTATGGGGGATGAGGTTCCGCCAAGGAGAGAATTTATTGAAAAGAACGCTGCATACGCTAAAATTGATGCGTAACGGCTTTTCTATACAAACAAACACGCTAAAAGGGTATCTGTACAGGTACCCTTTTTTATGGATTGCACTATTGTGAAAAATAAATTGAAGATAAGGTGTTTTGGGAGGATTATTTTAGTAAATTGGTGAATCAAACGCGGATATTCTAATTTTTTGATGATTTGTGTTTGAACAAGTTCTTTAACCGATTTACAAAACAATACAAACTAACCTAATTAAACATTGAATTTATGAAAGTTACAATAGTAGGCGCCGGCAATGTAGGCGCTACCTGTGCAGATGTTATTTCTTACAGGGGTATTGCCAGCGAAGTGGTTTTGCTTGATATAAAAGAAGGCTTTGCAGAAGGTAAGGCTATGGATATAATGCAGTGTGCCACAACTACAGGATTTAATACACGCGTTTCAGGAAGTACAAATGATTATTCAAAAACAGCGAATAGTGATGTAGTGGTAATTACATCAGGTATACCAAGAAAGCCGGGGATGACCCGTGAAGAACTTATTGGTATAAATGCAGGGATTGTTAAGGGTGTTGCAGAGAACGTGCTGCAGCATTCGCCTAATGCGATTATAGTGGTGGTTTCGAATCCGATGGATACAATGACGTATCTTACGCTTAAGGCAACCGGAATTCCTAAAAACAGGATTATAGGTATGGGAGGTGCGCTTGATAGCTCACGCTTTAAGTATTATCTTTCAAAAGCACTTGACAGGCCATCGAATGATGTGCAGGGTATGGTAATAGGGGGGCATGGAGATACTACTATGATTCCGCTTACGCGACTTGCATCATACAACGGCAGCCCGGTTTCTGATTTCCTTTCGCAGGAACAGCTTGAAAAAGTTGCGGCTGATACAATGGTAGGAGGAGCTACGCTGACAGGGCTTTTAGGGACTTCGGCATGGTATGCTCCGGGAGCTTCTGTGGCTTATCTTGTAGATAGTATCCTTAATGACCAAAAGAAAATTATTGCCTGCTCGGTTTACCTTGAAGGAGAGTATGGGCAGAATGATATATGCATAGGCGTTCCGTGTATTATAGGAAAAAACGGTATTGAGAAAATAGTCGATATTAAGCTTAATGATAGTGAAAAAGCACTGTTTGCCAAGAGTGCAGATGCTGTCAGAAGCATGAATGCCGACCTGAAATCGGTATTAGTATAAGGTCAAACACCAGTAAAATAAGGAGACTGCCGTTGGCAGTCTTTTTTTTGTGATATAATTAGTAAATAAATTGGTTAATCTTATCTGAAATTATATATTTGCTCGTTTTAAAAAATTGGACATAATTAATTTTTACAAATAATGCAGAATAAGGGACTCATTAAGTTTTTCGCAATCGTATTTGCGTTAGTATGTATTTACCAGCTTTCCTTCACATTTGTTTCAAATGGAATAGAGAAAGATGCTAAGGCACATGCCAATGGCGACTCTGATAAAGAAGTTGCTTATCTTGAATCGATGAAAGATTCAGTAGTGTATCTTGGTTATACATACGATGAAGTAAGAAATAAACAAATCAACAAAGGTCTTGACCTTGAAGGAGGAATTAACGTAATGCTTGAGATATCTGTAAAAGATATCGTTAAAGGCCTTGCTAACAATTCTAAAAATCCTGTTTTCAACAAAGCTCTTGATGAGGCTAAGAAAAACAGACAAGGTAACCAGGACTATCTTGACGCTTTCTTCGTTGCGTTTGATAAAGAGTCTAAGGGTTCAGTAAAACTGGCTTCTCCTGAGTTATTCACTAACAGGATAATGGGTGAGGCTGTTAATACAAAAATGACTGATGACCAGGTTAAAGCTGTAATCAGAAAAAAAGTAAGCGAGTCTATTGACAGTGCTTTCGGAGTATTAACTGAGCGTATCGATAAATTTGGTGTTGTTCAGCCAAATATCCAAAAACTAGGTGAGTCAGGACGTATCATGGTAGAACTACCGGGTGCTAAAGATATTGACCGTGTTAAAAAACTATTGCAAAGTACAGCTCAGCTTGAGTTCTGGGAAGCATATAAAGTAAATGATCTTCAGGGCTTCCTTATGGGTGCTAATGAAGTACTTAAAAAAACTGAGAAA
The DNA here is from genome assembly GCA_003243255.1 of Flavobacterium psychrophilum. The sequence continues at coordinate 22,085 of QFQM01000031.1, forward strand.
GATGTAAAAGTTACTGAGACAGCAACTGCTTCTCCAACTGATACACTTCTTACAAATAAAGCGAAAGATTCTGCTGTTGCTCCTGCTAAAGGTGCTAACCCTTTATTTGAAAAATTAACTCCTGGTCAGGGAGGTCCAATAATTGGTATCGCATCTGTAAAAGATACAGCTAAGATCAACTCTTGGTTAAAGAGAGCTGATATACGTGGATTACTTTCAGCAGATCAGCGTTATGCCCGTTTTGCATGGGGTAAAGAAGATGTAAGAAAAGCAAAAGGTATTCTTGAACTTTACTGTCTTAAAACTAACAGAGAAGGTATTCCTGATCTTGCAGGTAACGTAATTACAGGTGCTAACGCAGCATTTGACCAAATGGGTAAACCGTCTGTAGAAATGCAGATGAACAACCGTGGTGCTCAGGTTTGGGAAGAAATGACAGGTAAAGCATACAGAGAACAGGGCTTTATTGCTATCGTTCTTGATAATGTTGTTTACTCTGCTCCGGGTGTAACTTCAGGTCCAATTGCGGGAGGTAACTCTCAGATCTCAGGTGCATTTGATGTAACTGAAACAAAAGACTTAGCTAACATCCTTAGGGCTGGTAAACTTCCTGCGTCTGCTGATATCGTTCAGTCAGAGGTAGTAGGTCCGTCACTAGGTCAGGAAGCTATTGATAACGGTATTATTTCATCTATTGCAGGTCTTTTACTAGTATCGCTTTGGATGGTTATATACTATGGTAAAGCAGGTTGGTTTGCTAATGCTGCGCTTATCGTAAACGTACTGTTCCTTTTTGGTATGCTTGCAAGCTTAGGTGCTGTTCTTACATTACCTGGTATCGCTGGTATCGTACTAACAATCGGTACTGCGGTGGATGCTAACATTATCATCTACGAACGAGCGAAAGAAGAATTACGTCATGGTAAATCACTCGATGAGGCTGTTAAGATTTCTTATAGCTGGAGAGGTGCGATGTCATCTATTACTGATGCTAACGTAACACACGTACTTACAGGTCTTGTTCTATTGATCTTTGGTACTGGTCCGGTTAAAGGTTTCGCTACAACACTACTTTTAGGTATATTCACATCATTATTTACATCGCTTTTCATTACAAGGTTATTCCTTGACTGGAGTATCAGAAAAGGTGGTGAACTTACGTTCGTAACAGGACTTTCTAAAAACTGGTTTACTAACTTCCATTTCGATTTCCTTGGTGCTAAGAAATTCACTTATATCTTCTCGTCACTTGTTGTAATCGTAAGCTGTATTTCATTTGCAACTAACGGTCTTGATGAGGGTATTGATTTCGTTGGTGGTAGATCTTCACAAATCAAATTTGAAAAATCAGTTTCTGCTGATGAGATCAAAGAAGAGCTTGAAGCGGAATTTAAAGAAGGTGTAGACGTAAAAATATTTGGTAACGATTCTCAGTTAAGGATCACTACTAAATACAAGATTAAAGACAATACAGCTGAAGCTGATGCTGAAGTAAACCATAAGTTATTTACAGCATTGAAAAAACACTACCCTTCAAATCTTACTGAAGAGCAGTTTATCAACACGTATGAAGGTAAAAAACTGGGTATACTTTCTCAGACAAAAGTAAGTGGAGCTGTAGCAGATGATATCAAGGCTAACTCAGTATGGGCGGTTCTTGGTGCAATGGCAATCGTATTCATTTACCTAATGGTGAGCTTCAGAAAATGGCAGTACTCTCTTGGAGCTATCGCTGCAGTTGCTCACGACGTTATCTTCGTATTGGGTATCTACTCGCTTTGCTACAAGTTTATGCCTTTCCACATGGAAATGGACCAGCACTTTATTGCGGCTATCCTAACAGTTATTGGTTACTCGATGAATGATACGGTAATTGTATTCGACAGGGTAAGGGAATACCTTACAGGTAAAGAAAAAGGTAGCTTTAAAGATATCGTAAATGCTTCTGTTAACACTACTATGTCAAGAACGATCAATACATCATTAACGATGGTTCTTGTATTAGGTATCATGTTCATCTTTGGTGGTGATTCGATCAGAGGTTTCATCTTCGCGATGCTTATCGGTATCGTAGTAGGTACATATTCTTCACTATTTATCGCAACTCCGGTACTTGTTGATTCAATGCCGAAGAAAGATAAAGACCTGATTGTGAAACAACACAACGAAGAGGCTTAATAATCTTTGTTAAATTATACTAAAACCTGTCTGTGAAAATGGACAGGTTTTTTTTATTTTGCTTTTGTGCATACGCAAAAAAGCATATATTCGTTATCATTAATAAATAAATACTATTGCCTCAGGGCATATTACCATTTCAAAGAAAACCTTTATCAGAACATGACAAATCTAATTTTCTTACTTCAGGACACTCTGGCTGTTGCTAAAGATGCTCCTGTTGATGCGGCTGCTGCAGCGACTCAGGATCAATCAATCAATTTCTTTTCGATGCTAATGAAAGGTGGGGTGATGGTATGGCCAATTCTGGCTTTATTGTTCTTTACGCTTTATGTTATTATTGAAAGGGCTTTATATATCAGTAAGCACAGTAAAGAAGATGCCGGGCTTATAAACGATGTTCGTTTTCAGCTTAATTCAGGCAAGATTGAGGCGGCACAAATTACTGCCAGCAAAGCCGGTACTGCTTATGGAAATATCCTTGAGAGTGGAATTGCACTGGTAGGGAGGCCATTAAGTGAAATAGAAGGTATGATGGAGAAAACTACCAATGTTGAAATCGGCCTTATGGAAAAGAAATTAGGCTGGTTAGGTCTGGTTTCCGGTATTGCACCTATTTTAGGGTTTATTGGTACTATCTCGGGGGTAATTAAGATTTTCTACACCATTTCGATTACTGAGAATATCAGTATAGGTAGTATTTCAGGAGGTCTTTATGAAAAAATGATCAGTTCGGGTTTAGGGCTTATCGTAGGTGTTGTAGCTTATTCGGGCTACCACTTTTTCAATATGCTTATCGATGGATTTGCACTGAAAGTTCAGAAACAGGTTATACAGTTTGTTAATGTAATTACAACAGGAAAATAATGAGAGTAAGGAGAAATAAACGTTTTCATGCTGAGATTGCAGCTTCTGCACTCAGTGATATCATGTTCTTTCTACTGTTGTTCTTCCTGATTATCTCTACATTGGCAAATCCGAATGTTATTGATCTGATGCTGCCTAAAGCTGATTCTAATAAAACAACAGATAAAGCGCACGTTACTATTTCAGTAAATGCTGATAAGCAGTATTTTATTGACAAGCAACAGGTGCCTTTTGAAGAACTTGAGTCTACTCTGATGGCCAGGATTGCCGGAAGCGGTGATAATGTTGTTATTGTAAGGCTTCCTAAAGACTTACAGGTTCAGGACATGGTAGACATATTGCAGATAGGGCAAAAGAACAAGTTGAAGTTTTCTATCGCCACAACAAAATAAGAAAGAATGGCTTTTAGTTTTACAAATGAGGAAAAGAAATCGCTGGCAATTACTACGATAGTATTTGTCCTTGCTGCCCTTTTTCTCTTTTTATTTAAATATACACAGAAGGACGACCTTATCGACCTCGCCGAACTTGAAGGAGGAGGCGGAGGAGGAGGTGTGACTGTGAATTTTGGCGACAGTGATGTTGGATCGGGAGCTGATTTTCGCAGCGAAGTGCTTGAAGTTACAGAGAGAGTAAAACAGGCTCCAACCCCGGTTCAGGCGGATGAAGAAGAAGTTGTTGCCAGTGATCTTGACGATGCTCCGGCGGTAGTGAAAACAAAGCCTGTTGAGAAGAAAGATCCTAAGAAGGTTGAGACTAAGCCGGTTTCGGTAAAAGCACCTCCACATCCCTCTAAAACTACATCTGATGCACTAGCTAATATCCTTAATGGTAATAACAAAGGTGGAGATGGAGATGATGGTGTAGCCGGAAACAAAGGTAAACTTGGAGGAGATAAAAACTCAGGAAGCTACTACGGAGATGGCGGAAGTGGGGGAGGTACCGGTGGAGGTAGTGGCTCCGGTAAAGGAACAGGTACGGGACCAGGCTCAGGAAGCGGAAGCGGTGGAGGAAGTGGCGCAGGCCGAGGTACAGGAGTGGGTAACTATAAATTAGATGGTAGGAGAAATTTAAATACCCCAAAACCGCAGTACAGATGTAATGAAGAAGGTACTGTAGTTGTTCAGATTACTGTAAACAGAGCCGGCAAAGTTATAAAAGCGGAAAGATTCAGAGGCACGACTAATACTGCACAGTGTCTTTTTGATCAGGCAAAAGCAGCTGCTTTTGATACTAAATTTGACAGTAGTGATTCCGCTCCTGAAACACAGGTAGGAACAATTATCTATAATTTCAAATTGACAGATTAAAATAATCAGATAAAGAACAAATAAGCCACGCACTGCGTGGCTTATTTGTTTTAGTTGAGTTGCTTCATAATCCAGTCAAAACATTGCTGATTATCCATTATAGACCATGAATGGGGGTGTCTCTGTCCGTTTGGCCTGTATCCCTTGTCGTGGGTTACTATCAGTTGGGCATTCTTATTGCCGCCAAGTTGTAAAAGGTTAATCATCGCTGAGATATCCATCGCGTTGAGATCGTAAAAGTCCCTGTGCCTGTTTTCCATCGACCAAACCACATCGGGTTCTGTATAGAGTAAAACAGGGCTCTTAAGAAGGTATTTAGCATTTCCTCCATCTTTTTCACTTCTGGAATAGATAGAATACTTTATGTAATTTTGAGGGAATTGGGACGGTGATCCTCCAAATTCTTGGGTGTACATTTCAGTAATCCATTTTCCTTCTGCAAAAGCAACATCAGAAAAATTACGCTCTATATCGTTTATGCAGTGTTGCCACAAGTGAGCATAATCCAAAGGTGGGTCAATGCCCCATACTGCTCTTGGGATTATTACGGTGCTTCCCTTGTCACGGTTCGCTTTTTCTGTATAGGTAAGCGATAACATTCCTCCACCTGAAAAGCCACCTAAAACAAACCTGTCTTTAGCTAGATTAAAGCGTTTGATGACCTGTGTAAAGATTTTATCCAGCATTTCGTGTTCATAGGTATGTTTGTTAGTTCCCCAGTTTATCGAAGGGAATATAACAAGTATGCCATTGTCAACAGCAAGTTTGTGTAAAGAGATTTGCGGTTCAACATAATCGATTGTTTCTCCTGAACCCGGCAGAATAACTAGTGCTGCTTTAGGTTTGGTTTTAGGAACATAAAGCTTGTAGAATAATGTAGTAGAGTCCTTGTCCCAGGAATGGTAAAGATCGTGTGGGTCGGTTTCTGATAGTATAATGGTTTCAGTAGTCTGTGCATGTAGCTTACAGATAATCAATAGGAATAGTAGTGATAAGTGTTTTGTCATTTTATTTGATGATGATTGATGATGTGCTAATATAAGGAGTAAAGGGAGATTAGTGAAAATAAAAAACCGCCTTAAAGGCGGTTTGAAGTTTTATAATGTTTCTTTACGATTTTTCGCTGTAAATACAAGATAAATACCTGCAATTATAAATGGTATGCTCAACCATTGCCCGGTGAGGAGTCCGCCCGGCAGATTTGTCTCAAATCCTCCCTGGCTTTCTTTTACGTATTCAACCAGGAAGCGTACTGTCCATAATAAAATTAGGAAAACACCAAAGATAAGACCGTGGCTTTTTCGTGCATCTGTTTTCCAGTACATATAGTAAATAATGGCAAAAACAAATACGTAACCGAAGGCTTCGTATAGCTGTGCAGGATGCCTGAATGGTATTTTTGCCAATATGTCTGCAAACTGAGGATTGTGTTCTACGGCTTCATATGCGGCATTGTAATCTAAAATTTGTGTCTTTGCTATAACCTCATTTTTACCAAGAGTTTCTTCTCCTCTTATGAATCGAACAGCTGTTGGTAAATCTGCGGTAGTAGGTTTTCCTAATATTTCGCTGTTAAAGAAGTTTCCTAACCTAACGAATATTCCACCACTGGTTACCGGAATAACTACCCTGTCAAGCATCCATAAAAGAGGCCTATGGATTATTTTTTTGCTATACCACATCATTGCCAGGATTATAGCAATTGCAGCACCATGACTTGCCAGTCCGGCAAAGCCTGTAAATTCAAACTCTGGAGAGAATCTGAATGGCAAAAGGATTTCTGCCGGGTGTTGACTGAAATAATCCCAGTCATAAAAAAATACATGGCCAAGTCTTGCTCCTAAAAGTGTAGCTATTAGCGTGTAAATAAATAGTTTATCCAGTTTTTCTGTAGATTCGCCTTCACGATCGTATATTTTTTTCATTAAAAACCATCCCAGTCCGAATGCTACAACGAAACCAAGGCTGTAATAACGAAGCGTAATTGGTCCTAAACTAAAACCTTCAGGTTGGTTCCATACCATACTTAAGCTGTGTATCATGTATTGTTTTATTAGTTGTCGTAAATTTAAATAAATGTATACGACCTGCAAGTGTAATTAGGTTAATTAATGTTTGTGACTGCATTTTTTTTCAGGCACAGGGTCGTAACCGGAACCTCCCCATGGGTTACAGCTAATTATTCGTTTGATGCTTAACCAGCTTCCTTTTAAAAGTCCATGTATTCTTAATGCCTCAATGGTATACTGGGAGCATGTGGGTGAATATCGGCAGGCCGAAGGAAGTAACGGGGATATAGCGATCTGATAAAAGCGTACCAGCGCTATAAATGGTGCTGTCAGTATGCTTTTAATTTTCAAAATTTTAATTTAATGAAAAAGTGGTTCCTTCCTTAGTGTCTTTAAGCTCTATGCCAAGATCGGTTAATTTGTTTCTTATCTGGTCTGATAATGCAAAATCTTTATTAGCTCTGGCCTCGTTTCTCATGTTGATAAGCATGTTTACTACACCTTCCAGTTTATCATTACCTGCCTCTTCGGCTACTTCGTTTCTAAGTCCAAGAATGTCAAAAATAAAAGCATTTAAGGCTTTAGAGAATAAATCTAGATCCTGTGAAGTAAGGGTTTCTTTTTCCTCCTTTAACAGATTTACGTATTTAACAGCTTCAAATAACTGGGCAATAAGTATAGGGCTATTGAAATCATCATTCATGGCATCATAACATGATTGTTTCCATGTTGCAATGTCAATACTTGAAACGGAAGAAGCTTTGATTTCTTTTAAGTTTTCTAGGGCTTCCATTAAACGGTTAAAACCTTTTTCTGCTGCTATTATTGCATCGTTCGAAAAGTCCAGCACACTTCTGTAATGTGCCTGAAGCATAAAGAAACGTGTAACAGCAGGACTAAAAGGTTTGCTTAATTTGTCATTGTTTCCGGAAAAAATTTCTCTTGGCAGAATGTTGTTTCCTGTTGATTTTGACATTTTTTTTCCATTTAGCGTCAGCATGTTAGCGTGCATCCAGTAATTTACCGGAGACTGACCTGTGCAAGCTTCATTTTGAGCAATTTCACATTCGTGATGCGGGAATTTTAAATCCATACCACCGCCATGGATGTCAAAATGATTGCCAAGGTACTTAGTGCTCATTGCTGTACATTCCAAATGCCATCCCGGGAAGCCATCTCCCCAAGGTGAAGGCCACCTCATGATGTGCTCCGGCTCAGCTTTTTTCCAAAGCGCAAAATCCTGAAGATTTCTTTTTTCATCCTGACCACTCAAATCACGTGTGTTGGATATCATGTCTTCAAGATTCCTGCCGCTTAATTTGCCGTAGTCGTAACTTTCATTGAATTTTACGACATCAAAATATACAGACCCGTTAGATTCATAGGCATAACCATTAGCTAAAATCTGCTTTATGGTTTCTATCTGTTCTATAATATGTCCTGTAGCTGTAGGTTCAATGCTTGGAGGTTGATTATTAAACAGCTCTAATATCTGGTGGAAGTCTACAGAGTATTGCTGAACAATTTCCATTGGTTCCAGTTTTTCTAGCCTCGCTTTTTTTGCGATTTTATCTTCACCTTCATCAGCATCGTCTTCAATATGCCCTACATCAGTAATGTTTCGGACATATCTTACTTTGTATCCTAAGTGCTTAAGATATCTGAAAACCAGGTCGAATGATATAAAAGTTCTACAGTTTCCTAAATGAACATTGCTGTAAACGGTAGGGCCGCAAACATACATTCCTACTGCACCATCGTGAAGAGGTGTAAATGTTTCTTTTTCGCCACTTAGGGAGTTGTATAGCTTTAAAGCCTGATTTTGATATAACTGCATAATTTAGGGTTTGTAGACTTAGTTTATGATTTCAAAGATATTAAAACTGTGTGTCCAGTTTAATGTAGTCTAAAAATTCTCTTCTCACATTCTCATCTTTGAATTTACCTCCAAATTCAGAAGTAACTGTGCTGCTTTCAATGTCACGGATTCCACGTGAATTTACACATAAGTGTTTAGCGTCAATTACACAGGCTACGTCTTCAGTGTTAAGTACCTTTTTAAGTTCCTGAACGATTTGGATAGTTAGCCTCTCCTGTACCTGAGGTCTTTTTGCAAAATAATCGACAATGCGATTCATTTTTGATAATCCAACTACGGTTCCGTTTGAAATATAAGCAACATGAGCTCTTCCAACTATTGGTAAAAGGTGATGCTCACAAGTAGAATATATAGTTATATTTTTTTCTACAAGCATCTCACCATATTTGTACTTGTTTTCAAATGTTGAAGAGCCAGGTTTTTTCGCAGGGTTTAATCCTCCAAATATTTCTTTAACAAACATTTTTGCTACACGATTTGGTGTACCTTTAATACTGTCGTCAGTAAGATCCATTCCAAGTGTCTTAAGGATATTTTCAACATCTCCCTTTATGGCAGCAATTTTTTCATCATCACTAAGTTCAAAAGCATCTGCTCTTAAAGGTGTTTGTGCATTTGTTGCTATGTGATTATCACCAATTTCGTCTTTAAAATCTTCGTTGTGAGCCATTTTCTATATTTATATAGGTGTATGATAATTTTTTAGAGTGCAAAGATAACTATAAAAGTTGATTTTAAATTGTTAGATTAATGGTGAATTGTTCTTGAAAACAGAGGGCGTATTAAATCGTTTCGATTTTTGATTTTTGATTTATTTTGAAAAATGTAGAAATATAACTTTTTTTACTTATTAAGGTAGGGAGAATTGTTATTTGGCTGTTATAATAAAAAAATAAAACTTTTTTGTTTTATTTGAATCAAATTTGTGTAATTTTCGCGTTTCTAAAATAAGCCTAATGAACAAAAAGTACCTCTTGTCGCTTATGCTTGGCCTTTTATGGTTGAGCGTTTTTTCACAAACGACACCGTCTGAGCCTTATGTAAGAATTAATCCTGCATTTGTTCCTATCTGCAATCCTGGAGAATGTACAGAGCTTTCAGCTATGTACTTCGATACAGGTGGGACTACTTCTTATGAAGTTATTCAGATTCCATACAATCCTCCGGCAAGTTTTTCTAACAACTTTCAGGGTACTGTTGCTTTGCAGGCTACTATTGATGATACTTGGACAAGCATTATTCAACTAACAAAGCCTGGAGAGCCTACTTTTAAATTTTGTTTTTTTGGAAACGCATATGATAGCTTGCTTTTAAGTACAAATGGAGTGGTTACATTTAGTATTGGACAGGGAGTTACTCCCGGGGGGCTCTATGAGCCGGGAGCGTTTAGTACATGGGTTATGAATGGAGATCAGATACCTGTTAATCCCGGCGGGACAAATGCTCCTTTCCTTAATGCCATTTTTGGAGTTTTTCAGGATACTGATCCGGCGAGTTCCTTGAATCCTCCCGATATGGCAATGAATTACAGGATACAGGGTTCTGCGCCCAACAGAAAATTCGTCATGAATTTATATAATGTTAAGACATATTCTTCTAGTTGTATAGCGCCCCAAACTAGTCAAATGATTTTGTATGAAACTACTAATGTTATTGAAGTTTATATTGGTCAAAGAACTCCTTGTCCTACCTGGAATGGAGGTAATGGTTTGGTAGGTATTCAAAATAGTACTGGTACAGTTGGTTATTTTCCACCGAATAGAAATGTTGGTCCTTGGACAGCAAGTAATGAGGCATGGCGTTTTAAGCCAAATGGTCCAAGTGCTGTAACTATTGATTGGTTTGAAGGGCCAACCGCAACTGGTACGCCTATTGGTACCGGTACAACTGTTAATGTTTGCCCTGATAACCTTACTACTTATACAGCTAGAGCTAATTATCTTATGTGTGATGGAACAAATCTTGCTGTTACAGACCAGATAGATGTTAATATAGGTGAAGATCTTCCATTAAATCTGCAGGATATCACTTTATGTGGTGAAGCTCCCTTTACGATAAATTTAAATGATGTCAACACTGATGTGTTGAACGGACTGGATCCTAACTTGTATGAGTTGCACCTTTTTAGTTCTCAATTTTTGCAACAGGAGGGATATGGTTTTTATAGTACAGCTCAGATGGAAAATTTCCAAATTAATGCAGGCGAAGAAATTACGTTCTATGGAACAATTCTGAATTTTGATACCAACTGTTTAACATATTTTCAATATGTTGTAAGAGCAGGGGAGCAGCCTGATGCTGTACAGCCAGCAGATATGCAGGTTTGTGATACTGACAATGATGGAGTTGAAGTATTTGATTTGACGAGTAATGATGCTCAGATTCTTGACGGACAGAACCCTACGGATTTTACAGTAACTTACCATTTAACTTCTGGCGGGGCTGATGATAATGATACATCTATTGCTGATCCTGCAGCGTTTAGTTCAGGTGATGCAACTATATATGTACGTGTAACTAATGCTGATAATGAAGATTGTTATAATGTAACATCTTTTGATTTGGATGTTACACCTATTCCTCAAGTTGTTGTGCCTGCAGATGGTTTTGCTTGTAGTGATATTGGGTATATACTTCCAAATATTTCAGTGGGAGGCTATTTTACACAACCAGGAGGTGCTGGTACACAATTGGCTCAAGGTTCTGTATTAACAACTTCACAAACGGTTTATGTATATGCTGAGTCTGCCAGTACTCCAAATAATTGTTTTACAGAAGGCAGTTTCTTAGTTACGATTTACGATACACCTATTGTTGAAGACAGAGCAGACCTTCAGGCATGTGATGCTTATGAGCTGCCACCACTAACAGTTGGTAACTATTATACAGGTCCGGGCGGAA
>QFQM01000032.1 GCA_003243255.1 Flavobacterium psychrophilum
CACCATAACGTTCTTAGCGTCTTCAGGGTCTTTAGGTATAAGCATGAACTTTATCTCTTCTTCAAGCTGCGGAAGTCTTTCCTTTGCAGCATCAAGTTCCATCTTAGCCATTTCTACCATCTCGGCATCGCTGCCATCAGCAATGATTTCCTGGGCTTCAGTCATATTGCCTGTAACCTTAATGTACTCTTCACGCTTCTCAACAAGCCCTTTAAGGTCTTTGTATTCTTTATTAAGCTGAACATAACGCTTTTGGTCGGCAATCACATCCGGCTGGATGATAAGATCCGAAATCTCGTCAAACTTCTGCTTTATTATCTGTAACCTGTCTAACATATCTTTAATTCCTTATTTGGAGGTGCAAAATTACGCATTTTTTTTGATTCTCAATGCAGTATATTCAATACAAAAACCATTCCGTTTACGAACAGTTTTTACAGTGCCCCGTTACCCAGCTGGTAATGCTTTTCTGTACATAACCATCGGGCAGGTTAACGCTAACCTGTTCTTTAAGGCACTCTACTTTCTGGCAGATGATACATTTAAAATGAAAGTGGTCGTGGTCATGCTTATGCTCATTACAGCTATGGCATAAAGCAAAATAATATTTGCCATCATCGGCCAGTATCTTATGGGTAATACCGTCTTCGCAAAAGCTGTTCAGCACGCGGTAAATGGTTACACGGTCCATTTCGCCTTTTATCTCATTCTCAATCATTTCCTGGCTAAGTGCCGCATTGGAATCTTTCAAAAGGCTTAAAATAGCTGCTTTTGCAGGTGTGTTTCTACGTTTCATCTTGTCTAATGCAAATTAGTTGCAATAATTTAATGCAATTATGTTGCAATAATACGAAAAATAATTAGCTTTGCCAAATCATTAATCATCAAACGAACATGGAAAACTACGAAGTAATCATCATTGGCGGAAGCTATTCTGGGCTATCTGCTGCCATGGCACTGGGCAGGGCATCACGCAGAACGCTAATTATAGATGCCGGAGAACCCTGTAACAGGCAAACACCACATTCTCATAACTTTATTACGCACGATGGCGAAGTACCCGCTGTTATTTCGGCAAAAGCCAAAGAACAGGTGCTCGCCTACCCCACAGTAACTTTCATTAACGATAAAGCCCTGAAATCCGTTAAAACGGACAAAGGTTTCATCATCAGTACCGAAAGCGGAAGCACTTATGAATCTCAAAAGTTACTCATTGCTTCAGGTGTAAAAGATGTAATGCCACCTATAGAAGGTTTTGCAGAGTGCTGGGGAATATCGGTAATCCATTGTCCGTATTGCCATGGTTACGAAGTTAAAAATCAAAAGACAGCCCTCATGGCTAATGGCCCTATAGCAGAACATTTCCTTCCGTTATTACTGCAATGGACAAAGGACCTTACATTATTCACTAATGCTAAATCAACCGTAAGCGATGAAATCACAGCTAAATTCAGGAAGCATAATATCCCCGTAATTGAAGCTGAGATTGAGAGTGTGCAGCATACTAAAGGCTACATGGAAAGCATTACGTTAAAAGATGGGACTGTTCACAGTTTTAAGGCTATGTATGCCAAGATACCTGCTGTACAACATACTTTTATCACTGAAGATTTAGGAGTAAACCTCAACGAACAGGGACTCATTGAAGTCGACGAATTTAAACGAACAAACATCTCTGGTGTTTATGCTTCCGGAGACTGTACAAGTATGGGACGAGCTGTTATCATGGCAGCCGAAGCAGGCACGAGAGCCGGTGTTACCATCAATAATGATTTATGCGCCGAAGCTTTTGAGAGTTTGCATTTCTAGAATACTACAAAAAAATGTGGTGGTTTCATGATTTAATAAAAAACTTATGATGTAGTAATATATGTTAAAAAAATAAGTAACATATTTGCAGCCAACATAAAACCAACCAATTCATGAAAAAAGTATTTGCTTTACTATGCCTTACGGCACTTACCTTATTTGCAAGCTGTGGTGATGACGACAGCAACAATACAAATGATAAAATTGTAGGAACCTGGAGGTATACAGGCTACATTGACGAAAATGGAACATTTGATCCTGAAACGGACGAAGATCTTGAGTGTTACGAAGATTTATTAACTTTCAACAAGAACGGAACCGGTCAGGTAGTAAGCAAGGATTGCGATTTTGGTGACGATAGCTATCAAATTCAATGGTCAAAAGGAAACGGAGATATGTATATCTTTAGTTATGATGATGAAACAGAGCAAGCCAAAGTAACTTTTGAAGGTAACACAACGATGAAATTTCATTATGAAGGCCTTGAAGCCGATGTATTTAAAAGAGTACAGTAAAAATTAACTTTCATAGCAACAGCAGGCTGACAGCCTGCTGTTTTTATTTATAAGTATTTCATTGTAAGACAATATTTTGCATATTTGTTATACTAAAACCAATCTGCTATGAAAACAATTCTTAAATCAATGCCGGCATTGCTGGCAATCCTGCTGCTTACAGGCTGTAACAGCGATGATGACAACAACAGCCAACATTCTATTGTTGGCTCATGGAGACTGACAGGGATTCATGAATACAGTTTAGACACATTTATACCTGTCGAAGAATGTTATTTTGAAAGAACCACTTTCGAAGCCAATGGTAATGCTCTTACTCTAACAGAAGATTGTGACGATTTACCGTCTGCTTATTATTTTATGTGGGAAAAAGCAGAGGGAAATACCTACAATTTTATTCATGAAGGAGATATGATCATTCCTGAAGAGGTAAATTTTCAGGGCTCCGATAAAATAATCATCACTTTTGGAGATGATTCGGCCAAAGAATACCAAAAAATACTATTCGAATAAATCCATACATGGAATACAAAACGTATATCCCTGACCAAAAACTTGCGAAACAGGTAAAGCTGTACTGGAGTATTGAAAACCTTGAAAATGATGCTCCCCACGAAAGGGAGCGCATTTTTCCTGATGGCTGTATTGAACTTATTTTCAATTATAGTGACCGCTGGAAAAAATATGATACAGATACTGATTTTCATATTCAGGAGCCCTGCTTTATCCATGGGCAGCTAAAAACCTATTTTGAACTTGAAGCTACCGGAAACATTGGGGTATTCAGCGCCCGGATGCATCCTGCCGGATTACAGCCTTTCATTGATTTTGATGTAGATACTTTTACCGGCAACACCCTAGCCATGACTCAGCTATGGGGAAAGGATGGCGAAACCCTGGAAAAAGATATGCTGGGCTGCAAGAGCAATGAAGAGCGTGTTGATGTACTCGAAGCGTTTCTTTTAAGCAAACGACAGCAACTTAAGATTGACAACGCTCCGGTAGAATATTGTGTTGATGCCATGATACAAAGCGTAGGCAACATAAGCATTGACGAACTTGCCGAGAGTCTTGACATAGGCAAACGACAACTCGAAAGGCGTTTTACAGCTGCTGTTGGCATTTCGCCAAAACTGTTTGCCCGCATTACCCGTTTCCAGAATATATTACAGCTGATAGAAAATCAGGAGTTCAAAAGCTTTACAACAGTAGCCTATGAAGGCGGATTTTATGACCAGGCACACTTCATTAAAGATTTCAGGGATTTTACAGGACTTAACCCTAAACAGTATTTTTCTGAAAACCTTGAAATGGTAAAACATTTCACTTTTGATGACTGATGACGCATTTTTACAATTTTTCTTTTGCCCCATGCCTCATCTTTGCCTCATAACAAAATCAATTAGTCATGAAACTTAAAACTACTTTATTATCAGCAGCTGTAATAACGGCATTTATCGCCTGCAAAAAAGAAACTGCTACAGAAACTCCTGCTGCCGACGTAACACCCACTAAAACCTACGCCAATCTGGAAAAAGCCAACTGGTTCCTTGGGGAGTGGGGTAATAAATCGACTGAAGGCGAACTTACAGAACGCTGGAAAAAAGAAAACGATTCGCTTTTCCTTGGTGAATCCTATTTTGTTAAAAAAGGGATAGATACCGCTTTTGCAGAACATGTAAAATTATGGGAATCAAACGGAAAACTAACCTATACCGCAAAGGTTGCGAATCAAAACGATAGTGAAGCTGTAGACTTTGAAATGACATCATCCACCGATAACCAGATTATTTTTGAGAACCCTAAACATGATTATCCAAACAAGATCGTTTATAACAAAATAAGTAACGATTCATTGGTTGCCGAAATATTTGGGATACAGAAAGGAAAGCCTGCATCAGAGAAATTTGCCATGAAAAAAAGGTAAATCTTAACCTTAAATTAAATAATAAAGCCCTGTCTTAAGCAGGGTTTTGTTATTTTAGCGAAAATTTAAACCGCATGCTACTACTTCAGGAAAAGATATACGAGAAACTAGATTATACCACACAGCCACTACGAAAAGGAGAATATGACAACTGTACTTTTTACAATTGCAACTTCGCTTCTGTAGACCTTACCGGTATGGTATTTACTGAGTGTGTGTTTAATGATTGTAACTTTACAATGGCAAACCTAAAAGGTACTGCTTTTAAGGAAGTTGACTTCAACGGATGTAAAATGACAGGACTAAACTTCAGCGTATGCGAACCTTTCCTGCTTGCAATGCAGTTTACGGAGTGCCAACTGAACCTCGCCTCTTTTTACGGACTGAAACTAAAGAACACCCGTTTCAAAAAATGCAGCCTTGAAGAAGCTGATCTCGTTCAGGCTGATTTTAGAAATGCAGCTTTTGACGAATGCAATCTTAGCAATGCTGTTTTTGAAAACACCAACCTCGAAAATTCGGATTTACGAACAGCTACCAACTACAGTCTTGACCCTGAGGCCAACCGAATGACGGGTGCTAAGTTTACAGTACAGGGATTACCCGGATTATTAAATAAGTACAAGCTCGATATAGAATAAAAAAATCCGCTTAATGCGGATTTTTTTATTATCGTCTGTCAACGTTTTGTCTTATATATACTTCAGTTGCACCTAGTCCGTATTTCTGATAATCGGCATCGCGAAAGTCTATGCCTTCATATCGTCCAAGAAGAAAATCAAGCTCTGCTTTCAGTACGCCCTCACCCACTCCATGAATGAAGACTATCTTCTGCATCCTGTTTTTTATGGCAAAATCAAGCTGCCTTTTAGCTGTCTCAGATTGTAATGTAAGTATATCATAATTTGACATACCTCTTTTGCTCGGAACAAGTTTTTCGATGTGAAGGTCTACTTCCAGAACAAACTCTTCTTTCCTGGATTTCTTTTCCTTTACAAAACTCCTCTTTTTAGGCTCTTCTTTCTCTCTGATAACAGAACCCGGGCTTTGTTTTGAAAAAAATGATTTCAATTCTCCGCCATTATGATTCTTAACCAGTTCGTTTTCTTCAAACAGCAGTTCGAATCCCTCATTGGTTTCCACAACGATTTTACCGTTTCTGAAAGCTTTTACGCGTCCGCTAAACGAATCATCAAGAACAATTACCTCATCACCAATACTAAACTTCATTATCACCCGATTCATTTTCATCCCTCTGATGCTTAGAAGGAACCTTAGACATAAGCTTCATCATCCCATACATAAAAATCACTATGCAGCCTATCATGATGATCATGTTTGGCTTAGCCTTAGACTGTTCGAAAAGAGCTACAAAAGCTGCAGCAAAAAATAAGACTATATAAATGGTTTTCATCCGGTAATGCTTTAATTACCGCAAATATAAACTTTCTAAATCAATATAAGCCTCTCTAAAAATATACTGCACATCCCGGCAATGCCGATTTAACCCTTGCTTTCTCGACATCATTTAACGGATTTCCTGTTAGTATCAGGGTTTTTAAGCCCTTCATTTTTGAAATACCGGCAGGAAGCTTAGTAATCGAATTATGGGCCAGCGAAAGCATTTCAAGCACTTCGAGATTTGTAATGCCTTCAGGCAATTCAGTAAGCTTATTATGATCTGCCATGATGGATTTGAGTTTTTTAAGCGTTCCTAAAGCCTCAGGAAAACTGCGTAACTGATTGTATTCGATATTTAAATCTACCAGTGATTGCAGTTTTAGCCATTCATTATCAAACTCATTAAACTGATTGCGTCCTACATGAAATGTTCTTAGTTTTTTAAGTTTAGAGATGCTCTCGGGCAGATAGCTCAACTGGTTATCGTCAACCGCCAGTACCTCGAGGTTACTGCATTCACCTATTTTATCAGGCAGTGATGTTAGCGAATTTTGCGACAGGTAAAATGTCTTCAGCTTCTTTAAATTTTTGACAGCATCAGGAACTGTTGCGATATCATTGTCCGAAAGATTCAGGTTCTGTAATGATTTGAACACACCTATCTCTGACGATATATATTTAAGGGTATTTCCCTGAAGATTCAGTATCTCTAATTTAGTTAAGGCAAACAAAGGCTTATCCCAATGTTCGAGATTATTACCCATCAGGTTTATAAAGGTCAGTTCTTTTAACTGTCCTACTTCATCAGGTACGGTAAAATAATGCCTGTCCCTAAGATTTAGCTGAGTTACGCCTGTTGCTTTCATAGCATCGGCAATACTATAGTAAACCGGTGCTTTAATAGGATTGATGGTTTGTGCAAATGATGATGCTCCCCAAAATAAAGAGGCCGAAAGAAAGAATGCAGAAACTACTTTTTTATTCATTTTCATAAAATCAAAAAAGGGCCGGTATAATGGCATACCGACCCTGAAAAAATTAATCAACTACTTAGTTTTTCTTAATAAGTTTATAAGTACCTGTTTTATCGCCAATGTGAACATTCACGATATATACCTGCTCACCTGAAGCAGAAAGGTTAATATCAAGTTTTTGGTTACCACCGATAGACTGGCCTTTAGTTTCAGAAACTTTTCTTCCAAGCATATCATATACTTCTACAAGAACATTGTTTCCTGCTTCACCGTTAATATCAACAGTAACTCTGCCATCAGTTGGGTTTGGATAAAGACTAACCATACCTTTAAGAGGGTTCTCTGTACTAAGAACATCTTCAACAACAATATATTCAACTTTAACAACTTCAGGGCTTGTACCAGCAACGTTAGATGTTGTAAGGCTCACAGTATAAGAACCCGGAGTAGCATACGTTACAGTTGGATTCTCTTCCGTTGACGTTGCAGGATCACCACCTTCAAAAGTCCATGCCCAGCTTGTAGGGTTGTTTGTACTAAGGTCAGTAAATGTTACAGTTTCACCTTCGTCAACAGTTGTAAAGTTGGCCTCGAAATCAGCAGCAGGAGTATGAGCTCCAAGATTAGCGTCAAGAGCAAATACTACAGTAGCCGAAGCATTGAAGTTAATATCTGTAAAAGTAGCATCCTGTTGTGGAGCGTTACTTCCGTTAGGGTGCTGCACAGAGAAGAAACCATATTTAAAGTCAGGCGTAAATGTAAGTCCTGTTGGCTCAGATCCGGCAGGCATTGAAGCAAAAAGCTCAATTTTAGGGTTGCTTTGCGTGTGGTTAGGACGGATTACCCAAATATAGTTAAGACCTCCATCCTGAAGAACCCAAAGGTTACCTTTATCATCAAAAGTAAGGTTATCATTACCGTCGGCCCAAGGCTCAGTTACAGCTCCGTTTGGCCCTTCGATAGTATAATCCATACCTCCGGCAAACGTTTCGAACTCAGAAATAGTGTCTCCGTTATCTCTGAAACTATATACACGGTTTTTACCTTTACTTGTAAAGTAGATTTTACCATCAAGAGGGCTGATTTCACAGTCTTCAACACCGTTAAAGTTAGTACCTCCAAGTGTATTGGCAACAGTTCTCAGGTTGTTACGGTCTGCATGAGTTGTATTAGGCACCTGTACCCAGGTAGCAGTAGCCGAGCTTGGCTCATCATTAGAAAGTCCTAAATCAAGTTTAAGAACATATACCTTACCTGAAGTGAAATTGTTAGGAGTATCGGCAACGAATTTGTAAACACAGTGTGTACCACCATCTTCACCATAATATCCTGTTGTACCGTCGGCAGTAATCACGATGTTCTCGTGGTTCATTCTTCCAAGAGCCCAAAGTTTCTCTTTTTTGTTGTTTCCGTATTCTTTTACAGAAGCAGTAACAGGATCGATCTCAACAAACCATCCTAAATCTTCGTATCCATCACCGTTAGCATCACCAGGCGCAGTATCTTCTTCAGTTGTAATTACTGTTCCCCACGGAGAAAGACCACCTGAACAGTTTCTTGAAGTAGTTACAAGATCTGTATCATACATATCCACCGCTTTAGAATCATCAACTACCCAAAGTTTAGTTTCTTCATTCAGGTGAATGTTTAGCATTGAAACACCACCCGGAGTATTTTCCTGGTTAACTGAAAGGTGTCCTGAAGTGCTGCTACCGTTAAGCGGAACGTATGCTGTATAATCATGGTTACCGGGAACAGTACCAGTACCTGTCATGTAGTTCTCACCTTCTTTGAAAAGAAGCTGGTAACGGAATTCAGGAGCAATGATTAAATGATCTTGCTGTGCTGTAGGAGCGATTGAGCTGAAACACCCGATATGCGGCTCGTCACAGTTAACTACCAGTGAAGCGTCAGTATTCCTGATGAACATATCAAATCCTATATCAGAACTTGATCCGTCACGATTGTGTACTTCGGCAGAAATCCTGTTAAGACCTGTTGTAAATGCAGTTTTAGGAACCTGGAAAATATAATATCTTTTTTCGTTAGCACCATCAATTGTAGTAGATGAGAATGTTAAGTGAGTTGTAGGCTCAGCAGGCATATTGTCTCTGAATACCTCTACCCCGTTTACATAAACAATAACACCATCGTCTCTTCTTACACCAAATTCTACAACATCAGTAAGTGCAGAAGCATCTACATCTATATCTCTGTAAAAATAAGACGTGATATACTTGTTAGATGAATCCGGCCCGAAAGATATTACAGTAGCCATAGGATCTCCGTAGCCTAGCGGCGCATTACCTGATAACCAGTCTGCATTAGCTGCAGTTGGCATATTCCAGTCTGTTGCATCCTGGCTTGTACCGTTGTCAAGATACTTCCATTGCGACCCTTTGGTTACAGGGTAGCCACCTATCTGAGCATAGATAGCCCCGGAAAGCAATAGGCTGCTTACAATAAGTAAACGTTTTTTCATAATGTCAATTAGTTTTTGTTTTATGAGACAAAAGTAAATTGAGCATATTTCCTAAGGCTGAAGCCCTTTTTAAGAATTGATTAAGGAATCGTTTAGTTCGTAAATTAAACCTTAATTAATTGTTCACTGCATATTGAGAACCCAAGCCAAAACACCGTTTTTCTTAACACTGAGAAAACTATCTCTTCACAGGCACATCATTCAGGGAATTTATAAAAGCGATAAGTTCCTGCTTTTCTTTCGGGGTAAGATTCAAAGGATCGGGAGAAAGCGTCTGATTAGTAACATTCAGTCCCAGGCCTCCGCCTCCGCCGTTATTATAAAAATCGACAACCTCTTCAAGTGTAGTATAAGCCCCATTATGGAAATAAGGAGCCGTAAGCCCAGCATTTCTTACCGTATTGGTTTTAAACGATTTTTCATAAATCCATGCATATTCGCTAAATATAGTGTTAGACCACCTTCCTTCGTCACTATCAAGTTTTGGCTGCTTAGCTTTTGGATCGGCAAGCACTCCTAATATTTCACTTTCATTCTCATTATATAAAGGAGGTACTAATCCGGCAAATGTAGGCACAAAATGACAGGTTGCACAATTGGCCTTACCCATAAACAAATTGAATCCGTTTTTAACTTCCTGGCTCAAAACATCTGACTCACCTCTTATATATTTATCGAATTCACTATTATATGAACGCAATGAAAGTACATAAGAAGCTAAAGCTTTCGAGAATTTCTCTCTTGTAATTTCGCTTATTCCATATACTTCCCTAAACTGGGTTTTGTATTTAGGACTGTCAGCAAGTTTTTTAAGAATAGCCGAATAGGCTGTATTGAATTCATCTGCATTAAAAATCACGTGTTCTGCCTGCTGCTCCAGTGTAAAGGCACGCAAATCATAAAAATAGCGATCTGAATATACCGCATTTACCAACGTTGGAGCATTACGCAGAACCGTTTTACCCTGAACACTACTCAATGATTTTGGCATACCGTCAGAAAATGCTTTTTCAGGCTTATGGCAGCTGGCACAATTCATTTTTCCATCACCACTGATAGCCGTATCATAAAAAAGAGCTTCACCTAATTTACGTAATTCAGTACTGTCTTCACCTTCTTTTAAATCGGTAAAGAAATAGGGGGTCAGGAAATCATTACCAAAAATCGACTTGCTGCCTGAATTCCATGCTGTAGTTTGCTTCAGGAATTCAGGATCACTACCCGGAGCTATTTCTCCTAATTCTCTATACAAAGGGTCTATATATTTTCTAAAAATCTCAAGGCGGTCCAGCGTTTCAAAAGAATCCGATTTATCCAGATATGCTATAGCCCCGTCAAATAAATCCAGAATGGATTTTGTTTGTGATTGAGAATAACTTTCTTCAACAAAAGCCTTCATACCTTCTAATGAAGATTTAGCTTCGTCTATTGCATTTAACGAACCGGGAGTATCAAAACCTGTAAGACCTAATGAATATAATCTAACCAACTGTAGCCTGAGGGCAGAAACATTCTCTTTACCTGCCATTTTAGTATTAAGACTCCCAAAAAGCAATGTATAACTATTGTTCAGTTTTTTAGCCAGAGTAGATATCTGCACCTTTTCCTGCACTGCTTTTTCAGAAAAAACAAGTTCATCTAAAACCTGTAAACCTTCGGGAGGCAATACCAAAGGACTCGTCCCTGACTTCTCAATATGCAGCAACGGAGCCCCGTTAAAATGTTCATTTACATATTCCGGATAATGATAAGCCAGATAAAATTCTACTCTTTTATATGTTACCCGTGTATTAGCCAGAGCGTTTCTTAAGGAATCAAGAGTTATTTTACCTCCCCTAAAACTTTCAGCAGTTTTATCAAAAGAAATAACCGCCTCTTTAAAATCATTAGCAAACTGACCTACAGCGACCGGATATTTTTGATATTCCGACTCTGTAGTAAAAGACAAAGATCCTACAGCTACACAACTTATTACAACTGCGACTGCTGTATACCTCAATCTATTGAAACCATATTTCATAAATCCTTTTTTAAGGCGGTAAACTTAGGCATACAAAAAAACCGTGATGTTAATGAACAATTAAATAATGATTAAACTGTCGTTTTACAAACTACAAATACGATTAAAAACATCAGAAAATAGCTAAAAAAGACAGATAAAGACTACATAAAAATAAATCTTACAAAATATAACAACATTTTCAATTTATGTTAATTTTAAATTCCCATCTCTTTAAAATCTTAATTAAAACACACCGAAACCCCAATGTTTATAGGAAAAATTCGCAAAAAACAACAAAACATTATTTAAGACTTATCCTACAAAAAACACCTTACCTTTAAGCAGTACATATTAATATTCAGCAATAAAAAACTTTAAAAAAAACACTTTCCAAACAGTATTAACAATACAGTTAAATTTTTATCATTTTTTTCTTAAATTTGAAAATTAACTTAGCTAAACATTATATTATGAGAAAAATTACTTTGATGCTTATCGCATCTTTGTTGTCTTTCTGTAGCTATGGGCAACTTGCCCTGGAGGAGTTTGAGTCCGCTTGGACAGGAACTCCGGCAGCACCACCCGGAGGATGGGCTGTTTACAGCGAGATAGGAACAATTACATGGGTTCAGACTACAGCTGGAAACACTACAACACCAGCTTATGCAGGCGCCCATGCAGCTTACCTTAACAGGGAAAACGTAGCTCCTTCAGCTCCAATCCCTTCGAACTGGCTTATTACAAAAGCTTTTAACGGGCCTAGCAACGGACAGCTCAGGTTCTTTTCACGACTAACCGTAGCCGGTGATCAGGGAGGTACTTACAAGATTATGATCGCAGTAGACGATCCTGCTGTACCGGTACAAAATCTTGCGTGGGTAGACCTTGTCGCTCCAATGGGTGAAGTACAAATGAATCCTGTACAGATAGAGTATGCTGAAAAAACTTTTGCTGTACCGGCTTCTTATGTAGGTCAACAGATACGTATTGCCTTCATTATGCAAGGTGATAATATGGATCGCTGGCTTATTGATAATGTAAGGGTTGTATCTCAGTGTACCCCTCCGGTTACTTTATCTGTAACTAATGTTACAACTGTATCTGCTGGTCTAAACTGGATTAGCCCTACGGGAGTAACGACATGGGAAGTTGAGAACGTACTTGCATCTGCAACTCCTACAGGAACAGGTGTAACTTATTCAGGAGCTTTCCCTTACCCTCAGGGAGGACTTACAGAAAACACTAACTACAAATTTTATGTACGCTCCAAATGTACTGATGGTGGTGAAAGTGACTGGGTTGGACCTTTCTATTATACTACGGCCGTTACCGGTGGTTTATGTAGCAACCCTATAGTAATACCTAGTGCATTACCATATTCTACCACAAACAACACCGTTAATTTTGCCGATATTTATGAAGGCATACCAGGCACCGGTTGTAATGCAACAGGTAACTACCTTGCGGGTAACGATGTTATATATTCATATACCCCAACCACAAGTGGAAACATTTACATAAGCTTATCAGGCACGGGCGGTAACGCAGGGCTATTTGTTTATGCTAACTGTAGCGCTATTGGAGTAAACTGTATTAATGGTGTAACGGCTTCGGCAACAGCTGCCGGGGTTCTGCCATCATTTGCTGTTACTGCTAATACTACATATTATATAGTAATCAGTACAAACGGTACACCTCAAACAACTCCATATACGCTAATATTACAACAAGTAAACTGTGCCGCTCCAACAGGTCTTGCTGCCAGCGGTCAGACACCAACATCGGCTCAGCTTTCATGGGCTGCAGGCACGGCTACTTCATGGCAAATTGCTGTTCAGCCTGCAGGTACAGGACTACCAACAGGTGCCGGTCAAACGGTAACACAAAACACCAATTTGCTTGTAAACAACACATCTACAGGAATACCTTTTACAGAAGCTACAAATTATGAGTACTATGTAAGGGCAGATTGTGGCAATGGTACTTTTAGTATATGGGCAGGTCCGTTTGCATTCTCAACTACACAAGTACCTGTATCTTTAGAATATAACCAAAATTTTGATGGACCTTCTCCACACGGATTCTCTATCAATAATGGATCTCAAGCTAACAAATGGTATGTAGGGCCTGCTACTTTCAACAGCCCTTCAAACTCATTATATATCAGTAACGACAATGGTATTACAAATGCATATACCATTTCCTCTACATCAGTAGTTCACGCATACAGAGATATAACAATCCCTGCAGGAACTTCTCAAATCAGCGTATCATTTGATGTTAAAGCCGGAGGACAGAGTTCGACCGACTACATCAGAGCATGGCTGGTACCGGTAGGATTTGTTCCAACACCAGGAACTCAGATTACTGCAGCAAACAGTGGTGGTGTTCAGGTAGGAGGTAACTTCCACCTTTATCCAAACTGGACAACTGTAAATAATACTGTAAATGTTGCTGCAATTACAGGATCAAGAAGACTTGTTTTTGAGTGGAGAAACGATGCGTTTACAGGCTCTCAACCGGCAGGCGCTATAGACAACCTTAATGTTAAGGTAGTAACGTGTCCTGCTCCAACAGCACTTACAATGGCTTCGGCAACACAATCAAGTGCTACATATACATGGACAGCGCCTACAGGTACAACTCCTGCAGGATATGACTATTATTATTCTCAAAACTCTGCAGCAGGTCCAACTCCTACTACCACTCCTTCAGGAAGTGTAACAGGCGGAACAACTACAACTGCTACAATATCACCATTGAACCCTTCTGAGACTTATTACATGTGGGTAAGAAGCAGCTGTGGACCAACCGATAAGAGTTTCTGGATAGGTCCGGTAGCTGTGGTAGTTCCACAAATACCTGCAACCTTAACCCTTACTCAGAATTTTGATTCGGGAGCTCATAACTTCTCATTAAGCAATGGTACACAACCAAATATTTGGGTAGTAGGTTCAGCAACCAGCTTAAGCCCTTCGAATTCATTATATGTAACTAATGACAACGGTGTTACCAATGGATACAACGTTAACCTTGCTTCTGTTGTACACGCATACAGGGATATCACTATTCCTGCGGGTGCAGGTGAAATATCAGTTACCTTTGACTATAAAGTTGTAGGTGAATCAGGATGGGATTACATTAGAGTATGGATGGTACCAACAACCTTTGTACCTACAACCGGAACACAGATTACTGCTGCTGCTGTTGGAGCAGGCGACAGGGTACAGCTGGGAGGTAACTTCTCTACAACACCTAACTGGACCAATGCTTCATTTGACACTCCTGTTGCTAACTATGCAACTCAAACAAGACGTCTTGTTTTTGAGTGGAGAAACGACGGAATTTTTGGTGATCAACCGGCCGGAGCTATAGATAACGTTAACGTATCTGTGGTTACATGCCCTAAACCATCTAACCTTACTGTAACAAATGTTACAAATACAAACGCAACACTTGACTGGACCGAACCGGGATCTGCAACAAGCTGGGAAGTAGTTCACATGCCTGCTGCAGGAGCCGTAGCTCCTACAGATACTACTACAGGAATACCTGTAAATGGAAATAGCGAACTTACACCGGCAGCGGGTACATTTGTTTACGGAACCCAATATGTATATTATGTAAGATCACTATGTGGTGGCGCCGCCGGAAACAGTAAGTGGGCTGGTCCGTTTACATTTGCACTAAAACCTGTTAATGATGAATGTGCAACAGCAACTCCGGTTCTTACCAACCCTGCACTTGTATGTAATAATTTCGGAACAGGAAACCTTACAGGTGGAACAGCTTCTACACAAACAAACTCTTGTGGCGGTACTGCCAATGAAGATGTTTGGTTTGAGTTTGTAGCAACACATACTGCTCACGTAATTACGCTAAGCAATATTGTTGGTAACGATACCTTCTTATATCATGCTGTATATTCAGGAGATTGTACAGCACTTACTCAGGTAGTGTGTGGTACAGGTAACACCAGTACAGCAAACGGCCTTGTTGTAGGGCAAACATATAAAGTAAGAGTATGGACATGGGCTGGAACAACCAGTGCTCCTGCTAGTACAACATTCCAGATATGTATTACTACGCCACCACCACCACCTGCTAACGACAACTGTGCAGGCGCTGTAACGGTACCGGTAAATCCAACACTAGTATGTACTGATACAGCACCGGGTACAATTTATTCGGCAACTGCTTCACCTGAAGCTAATACTTGTGGAGGTACTGATGATGATGACGTTTGGTTTACATTCGTAGCTACTAATACTACTCACAGAATCAGCCTTCTAAATATTACAGGTGGTACTACAGATTTATTCCATGTGCTTTATTCCGGTACAAACTGCGGTGCACTTACGCAACTATACTGTAGTGATCCTAATGAAAGCTGGGCTAATAACCTTACTGTAGGTCAGACTTATTATCTAAGAATTTACTCATGGACAGCAACTTCGGGACAAACTTCAGCATTCAACGTATGTGTAGGAACACCTCCTCCACCTCCGGCAAATGACGAGTGTGCAGGCGCAATCACTGCCCCTGTTAACCCGACAATGATATGTGAAGACGTAGTGAACGGAACTGTTCAGTCGGCTACCGCATCTCCGGAAGCTAATACTTGCGGAAACACTGCAGATGAAGACGACGTTTGGTTTGAATTTACTGCTGTAGGACCTGTTCATATCATAGAACTTAAAAATATTACAGGATCTACAACTGATCTATACCATGCGGTTTATGTAGGCGATGTATGTGGTACTTTAACACAACTATACTGTAGCGACCCTAATTATAGCCTTGCAACAGGCCTTACTCCTGGTGAAACCTACAAAGTAAGGGTATGGACCAATACTACAACGCTTAACCAGACAACAGCATTCCAGCTGTGCGTGAGCACGCCGCCAGCGCCGCCAACAAACGACGAATGTGCGACTGCTATTACAGTACCTGTTAACCAAAACTCTAACTGTACATTAACAGCTACAGCGAGCGTATATGGCGCAACAGCTTCTCCTGAAGCGAATACTTGTGGAAATACTAATGACGATGATGACGTATGGTTCCAGTTTACTGCTACTCATACAACACACCTAATCTCATTGACTAACTTCATCGGAAGTACAACGGATATGTACCATGTACTTTATTCAGGAGATCAGTGTGGTTCATTAACTCAGATATATTGTAGTGACAATAACAGTAGTATGGCTACCGGACTTATTATAGGTAACACTTATAAAATAAGAGTATACTCTAATGCAGCAACAACACAGACTACTCAATTTGACGTATGTGTAAGGATTCCTAACTCTCCAATTGTAGTTAACCCTAATCTTTATACAGTTGATCAGCTTGTAAGTGAAGTACTTATCAATTCAGAGTGTGCTCTTGTTAGCAATGTAACATCCTCATCTCAGGCGAATTATGGTGGCGCACCTAGTATTGGTTATTTTGATGCCAACGGCGCAACATTCCCATTCTCTTATGGTGTTGTACTTGCAACAAGTGATGCTGTATTAGCTCAGGGACCATATACCGGTACAAATACCGGAGGTGGCTCAGTAGGATGGCTTGGTGATACAGACCTTAATGATATTATCGTTGCAAATGACCCTGCTCAGGTAAACGGAACTCAGAATGCTACAGTACTTGAATTCGACTTTATTCCGTTAACGAATAAATTTACATTCGATTTCCTTTTTGCTTCTTCTGAATATGGAACATTCCAGTGTACATTCTCAGATGCATTCGCATTCATCCTGACTGATTCTGACGGTAACGAACAAAACCTTGCAGTATTACCTAATACTAACATCCCTGTGAGTGTTACAAACATTAGAGATGGTCAGTACAACACAGGCTGTGGTTCTCAGAATGTTCAGTATTTTGGACAAATGAACCAGGCAGATCCAAATGCTGCCGCTATCAACTTCCAGGGCCAGACAAAACCTCTGACTGCTGAAGCGGATGTTGTACCAAACACTTCTTACCATATTAAGCTTGTTATTGCTGATTACTCAGATGCATTATACAACTCTGCAGTATTCCTTGGTGGTGGTACATTTGATATTGGTGAAATTGATATGGGAGGTAACCTGACTGTTGATAACGGAACTGCACTTTGTGATACTCAAAGTTCAACTCTTGACTCAGGTCTTGTTGGTGACCAGTATAATTATGCATGGTATAAAGATGGGGTACTAATCCCAACTGCTGATCAGCCTACTTATGAAGTAACTGAGTCTGGTACATACGGTGTAGAAGTTACAATAGACAACATCTCTTGTTCATACGAAGGTGTAGTTGTTGTTGAATTCTATACTCCTGTTAATGAACTTACAGGAGACCCTGTGAACCTTGTACATTGTGACGCTTCAGGTTTCAGTACTTTTGACCTGAATCCTAATGTAGCTACATTACTTTCTTTACCTGCTGACCCTGCTAACTTTGCAGTTACTATTCACTTAACTGAAGATGATGCTAACAACAACGTAAATGCAATTGATCCTGCGACTTATGCAGCATTTGCAAATACTACAGCTAACCTTCAGACCCTGTGGACAAGGACTGTATATAACGTAACAACTTGTGTTGGTATCAAACCGTTTGATCTAGTTGTTCAGGATCTTACACCTCAATATACTATAGATAGTGACTTCTCTATATGTGACGGAACTTCAGATACTATTGATGTAGTTATTACAGATACTGATCCTAATCCTGTAACATATACATGGACTAAAGACGGAGCACCGCTTCCTGACACTACTCCATCGATCACAGTTACTGAGGCTGGTGCTTATACTGTAGTTCTTGACAGAACAGGATGTACTACATCTTCAACTGTTAATGTTGTTGTAACACCTATTCCTGTTGCTGACGATCCTGCTGATGTAACTATATGTGGTGAATACATTCTTCCGGCACTTAGTGCAGGTAATGGATACTTTACCCTTACTAATGTACCTGTTAGTGCCGGTGAGCCGATAGTTTCGACAACGACTCTTATTGTTCGTGCAGAAAGTGGAACAACGCCTAACTGTACTTCTGAGAATACGTTTACAATTACTATCAACCCTAATCCTGAAGTTTCATCTCCGGGCGATCAGGTTGTATGTGACAGCTATGTACTTCCAACTCTTGAGCATGCCGGAAATAACTATTATACAGCTGCAAACGGAGGAGGCACAATGCTTAGCGAAGGAGATGCAATAACAACTTCTCAGACAATTTATGTGTATGAAGAAACCGGAACTACGCCAAACTGTTCTGCAGAGGTAAGCTTTACTGTTACAGTTAACCAAACTCCGATTGTGGATACACCGGGTGATGTAAGCGTTTGTGACAGCTATGTACTTCCTGCTCTTACTACAGGCAGCTATTATACTGGTCCTGATGGTTCAGGAAATATGCTAACTCCGGGCGAAGTTATAGCTTCTTCTCAGCAAATCTATGTGTTTGCACAGAACGGCAACTGTACTGACGAACATTTATTTACTGTAACTATCACTCCTACTCCGGCATTTAGCCTTGGTGGACCTTATGTTTCTTGTTTAGCATCTAACATTACAATTAATGTTAGTGGAGCAAACTTTAACCTGGGTGACGCAGCTTATGCATGGACACTTGATGGTGCACCGGTAACAGGTGATAGCAGTATAACAGGTTCCGGATTCGGAACATATACACTAACTGTAACAGTAAACAACTGTTCACATAGTGAAAGTGTTGTAGTTTCACAAAACACTGACGTAATTGAACTATTAATTGTTGATGGTTGTGAAGGCGGACAGTATATGATTGAAGTTACTGATGTTGATGGATCATTCAATATTGACACAGCAACTTACTCATGGACAGGACCAGATGGATTTACATCTGCGGCACGTGAGTTTTCTGCTCCTGCATCTGGTGAATACTTTGTGAGAATCACAACTCCGGATGGATGTATAGGTGAAGATTCAATTTTAGTTTCTGATACCAGCTGTGAAATACAGAGAGGTATATCTCCTAACAATGATGGATACAACGATGAGTTTGATCTTTCTACACTTAACGTTAAAAAACTGAGCATCTTCAACCGTTACGGCCAAGAAGTGTACAGTAAAAACGATTACAAAAAAGAATGGATTGGTCAAACCAATAAAGGTGATGAATTACCAACAGGAACATACTTCTACATGATAGAGCGTTCTACAGGTGAAACAACAACCGGTTGGATTTACATCAACAGACAAGAATAATAAAATTAAAATCTAATTTATAGAGCCGTCAATTGACGGCTCTTTTTTTTATTTAGAATAAATAAAAATGAAAAAATGACGTTTTTATCATCTTCGCATTTCGGTGAAGAAAACTTACATTTTCGACAGAAGCAACAAAAGTGTTAAGCCTTCACGATTACCCTACCTTATCTTATAATTTATTCATTTAACATAAAAAAGAAATTGTTTAAAAATTTAAGAACTTTTATAACAAACACAACGTTTGTAAGAATAACTAGACGCAAAACTCTTAAATTTTGTTAAAATAATAACAACCACACATAAATTTGTTTATTATATACACAATTGATTTTTTTGTTTTGTAAAAAAAATCTACACGTAAATATTTTAGTTAGTTTTAGAGCCTTAAACCTAATATTAACTAATTGATATGAAAAAAATTACTTTATTGATCTTAGCATCGCTAATGTCAATGTGTGGTTATGCTCAGTTAGCCCTCGAGGGATTTGAAAATCCCTGGACAGGTACACCGGGTGCACCACCAGGATGGACAGTAGTGAATGAAGAGGGTCCTAGTATGACCTGGGTCAGAGAAATTACAAGTACACAAAAACCCTCAAACAACGGCAGTTATGCTGCTTATCTGGATAGGGAAAATGTTGCTACAGGTAACCCAATACCTAAAGACTGGCTTATTACCCCCTATTTTAACATGCCTGCAAATGCGCAGCTGCGTTTCTTTTCCAGACTTACAGTAGCCGGAGATCAGGGCGGTACTTACAAAGTAAAAATCTCAACAGATCCTGACCCAACGAATCTAGCAAGTTATACCGACCTGCAAACGTGGACAGAAACTACAATAAATCCATTACAGACAAGCTATTATGAAAAGGTAATTACCTTACCTGCTATCTCAGGATCGGCACATATTGCTTTCGTAATGGAAGGTGATAACTGTGATCGCTGGCTTATTGATGATGTAAAAGTAACAGCGCAGTGTACAGACCCAACAACACTTACAGTTTCTGCTATCGATCTGGATTCGGCTACTTTCAACTGGGCAAATCCAGGTGGAGCAACATCATGGGAAGTAGAGGTTATACCTGAATTACAGGCACCTACACAAGTAGGTACCCCTCATAACGGACCAGCTCCTTTCACAAAAGAAGGACTGCAACCAGGGACAAACTACAAAGTGTATTTAAAAGCTATTTGTAGTGATGGTGGCCAAAGTAACTGGATAGGCCCCGTTTACTTTAAAACCGGAAATTTAGGAGATAGTTGTAACTATCCGCTACCTATATCAGGATTACCTTTCTCTACCACTAACAACACTAGTAACTTTAGTGATGTTTACGAAGGAGCTCCCGGCTCTACATGCGGTACCACAGGAACTTATCTTTCTGGTAATGACGTTGTGTACACTTATAATCCTACAGTAACAGGTAACATAACCATAAATCTGACAAATACAGGAACAGGAGCCGCAATGTTTGTATATTCGAGTTGTGCAAATATTGGAGTAGCTTGTATAGGCGGTGGTATTGGAAACGTAAGTATTCCTACTCTGGCTGTTACCGCCGGCAGCAGTATTTATATTGTAATATCAACAAATACTTCTGCAACTACAACACCATACACCTTAACAATACAACAGGTATACTGTGCTCCGCCAACCGGGCTTGCAGCTTCTAACCCTACCCCAACATCAGGAGACCTGACATGGGGAGCAGGTACAGCTACTGCATGGCAACTGGCTGTACAACCGGCAGGAGCATCGCTCCCTACAGGCCCGGGCATAAACGTAACATCAAACACTATTACAGCATCTGCAACGGTAACCGGAGATCCGCTTCAACCAGCAACTGCTTACCAGTATTATGTAAGAGCTAGTTGTGGTGATGGTACATATAGTATATGGAGTGGTCCATTTGCCTTCAGTACAACACAGATTCCTACCACAATTCCATATGCACAGGATTGGGAAACCGGTCCTCATAACTGGAGTATAAACAATGGAACCCAGGTAAACAAATGGGTTGTTGGAAATGCAGTAAACAATGGTGGTAGCCAGTCATTATACATTAGTAACGATAATGGCGTAAGCAATACTTATACAATTACATCTGCATCAGTGGTACATGCATACAGAGATGTTATAATACCTTCTGGCGCAACCAGCCTTAACCTTGCTTTTAACTGGAGAAGCATTGGTGAAACAGCTGCAAATGATTATATAAGAGCATACCTTTTACCGGTAAGTGTAATTCCGGTTCCGGGTACTCAAATTGTAGGATCTGCAACGAATATTAAAATTGGTGCCGATCTTTATAATAACGCTAACTGGAGTACATTTAACGGAGTAGTTGATGTATCTGCCATTCAGGGACAAACGAGAAGACTTGTACTGGAATGGAGAAACACTGCAGCTACAGGGGCACAGCCACCTGCTGCTATCGACAATATTAATTTTACAGTAATCACTTGTCCGGCTCCTACAGCACCACAGGTTGTTGCCGGTACACTTACAAACAGTTCTGTAAACATTAGCTGGGGTGCACCTACAAGCGTGCCTTCACAGGGATATCAGTACTACTTAAGTACATCTCAAACACCTCCTGTTGCGACTACACCTGAAACAGGTACATCTGCAAGTACAACAGCTTCTAACGTTCCATTACAGCCTTCGACTACATATTATTTTTGGGTAAGGGCCAACTGTGGCGCGGGTGATACAAGTACATGGACAGGGCCATTAAGTTTCATTGCCCCTCAGATTCCGGCTACTATGGACTATGCTCAGAATTTTGACGGAGCCTCTCATGGATGGGCTTTGAGCAACGGAACCCAAACCAACAAATGGGTTGTAGGTTCTGCAACAAGCAATAGTGCTACTAATTCATTATACATTTCTCAGGATAATGGTACTACTAACACTTACAATGTCAATTCGGGATCGGTTGTTCATGCTTACAGGGATATTACAATTCCTGCTGGAGTAGATCAGCTTGAACTGACTTATGACTGGAAAAGTGTAGCAGAAAGTGCAACATTTGACTGGATAAGAGTATGGATAGCTCCAACAACTTTCAATCCTACACCGAGTACAGCAATAACAACAGCAAATGCTACCCAGATAGGAACTTCATTATCACTGAATAGTACATGGACAACCCTGTCTAACATTATTCAGGCAGGATCGCTTAATCTTGGTGGTTCTACAAGAAGGCTAATTTTTGAATGGAGAAACGACGGTGTTGGTGGAAATCAGCCACCGGCAGCAATTGATAACATCAACTTTAAGGTTATACAGTGTCCACAGCCTTCGGCTCTTGCTATGACAAACCTTACTGTAAATGATGCTACATTTACATGGACTCCTCCTACATCTGGAGCTACCGGATATGAATATTACATATCTACTAACGCTACAGCTCCTACAGCATCTACAACGATATCCGGATCTTCAGCTACAGCTACGGTATCTATACCAAACCTTCCTGCTTCAACTACTCACTATATTTGGGTAAGAACAGACTGTACAACGTCGAAGAGTTACTGGATAGGCCCTATAAGTTTCCTTACTCCTCAGGTTCCGGCTACTGTAAACTATAGCCAGAATTTTGACATGGGAACTCATAATTGGGATTTCATCAACGGAACCCAGACTAACAAATGGGTTGTAGGAAATGCAGTAAGTAATAGTGCACCAAATTCAATGTACATTTCAAGCGATAACGGTACAACTAATACTTATAATTTAACCACTACTACAGTAGCACATGCCTACAGAGATATTACTATACCTAATCCTGCTGAGGAATTAGTTCTTTCTTTTGACTGGAGAGGTATGGGAGAATCTAATATTGATTACTTTAAGATATGGCTGGTACCTACAAGCTACATCCCTGCTGCCGGAACTGCTATAGTTGCCGGAACAGGACGTATTCAGATTGGAGGCAACTTCCAGCTGAACTCTATTTGGCAAACCTCTAATACCATTATTCCTGCTACAGCTATACAGGGACAAACAATGCGTTTGGTTTTTGAATGGAGAAACAGTGCTTCAGGAGGTCAGCAACCACCGGCTGCTATAGATAACATTAATCTTAGCATTGTAACTTGTCCGGCATCGACAAACTTACAAATGCCTATAAATAACACAGGCGGTGCAACATTTACATGGACACCACCGGCAACGGTTTCTCCTACTTATGAGTATTATTATTCTCAAAGTGCAACACCTCCGGGTGCAGCAACCGTAGCATTAGGAACTTCTCCTACTCCTGCAGTTACATTATCAGGTTTACCTGAATCGACTACTTACTACTTCTGGGTAAGAAATGATTGTGGATCTGGAGGTAAAAGCTTATGGTTAGGACCATATGAATTTAATACTCCGCTTACTCCTGTAAGTCTTAACTATGATGAGAATTTTGATGGACCTACACACGGTTGGGTCATTAAAAATGGTACACAAACTAACCGTTGGTTTGTAGGGAACGCTACTTTTAACAGTGCTGCAAATTCTCTATACATAAGTGACAACGGGGGTCTTACTAACACATACACTGTTACTACTGCATCAACAGTACACGCCTATAAAGATTTCATCATACCTACAGGTACTACAGCTGTAGACCTTAGTTTTGACTGGAAATCAGTTGGACAGGCATCTGTTGACTTTATTAAAGTTTGGCGTGTTATAGATACATATATCCCAACTCCTGGTACTGCAATTACTGCCAGTGGAACTGACCGCCAGCTGTTAGGTACTGTATCAAATAACGCCAACTGGACTAACCAGAGCTATATTCTGAATACTACTGCATATGCAGGTACTAACATGCGTATTATATTTGAATGGACAAACAACGCCTTTACGGGAGACCAGCCGGCGGGAGCTATTGATAATATCAATTTAACGCTTATCACATGTCCTAAGCCTACTGCACTTGGAGCTACTGCTTCTACACAAACAGGGGCTACATTTAACTGGACAGAAGCGGGTACAGCTACTGCATGGGAGGTATATGTTACAACTCCGGGTTCGCAAACTCCTTTAGCTTCAACTCCTGGGGTAAGTGCACCTTCTAACCCATTTGTATATTCAGATCCAGCTATTCAGCCATCATCTAACTATGTGTATTATGTAAGAGCGGTGTGTAATCCGGGTGAGAAAAGTAAATGGTCAGGGCCGTTTGCATTCCAGACTGCTATAGGTAATGACGAATGTACAGGTGCTTATACACTTTTACAAAATCCTTACGGACAGGAATGCCAGTCTTCGTCTACAGCAATGTACACCGGAGCAACACCTTCTCCGCAACCATTTACATGTGGAGGATCAAATGCTGCCGATATATGGTACTCATTCGTAGCTACTTCAGACAGGGCTAATATTGAACTTTCTAACTTTGCTATTAACACTACAGCTTCACAGGCAGTAGTAATTGAGCTATATCAGGGCGAAACATGCGGATCGCTTTTACAGCTTGAGTGTGCAACTACCAATGTAATGATGGCAAGAAACCTTGTTGTTGGAGCCACTTACAAAGTAAGATGCTATCTTAACGCAACTACGCCAAATGCAAACACTATATTTACAATTTGCGTTAACACTCCTGAACCGCCATCAATTGGTAATCCGCAGGATTGTCTTATCACAACGATCAACCCAAGCTTTGAATTCCCACTGGTAACCGGTATATATCCAGCTACAGATGTTTACCAAAACACAGTACAGGGATGGAGAACAACCGCTTCTGACAACAGAATGGAGTTTTGGCCGGTACCAAACATGGAGTCGCATCAGGGTTATGAAGGAAACCAGTTTATAGAACTAAATGCTTATGAACCTTCAGGACTTTATCAGGATTATGAAAGCCCTGCCGGAACTGTATTCTCTTACTCTTTCGGACACAAAGGAAGATCAGCCGGTGGTCCGGATGTTTTAGAATTAAGAGCCGGTACTCCTGGAGGAACACTATCAACAGTTACTGTAGCTTCAACAGGTAAAGACAACTGGGTTACTTATACAGGAACATATACTGTACCTGCGGGACAAACCGTAACACGATTTATGTTCATTGCAATCTCAACTTCTGCTACCGGACCTACTGCTCTAAGTACCGGTAACTTCCTTGACGGTATTAGGTTTACTGCCGATAACAGCGTTGTTTCTGTAACACCTTCAGCAGCAACATGTATAGACAATGTAGTTACTGTAGTAGGTTCAGGAACCGGTGAGTGGAGTGCTTTCGCAACTAACCCATCACCTACTGAGATTACAGATGCGAACAATAATACAACTACCATTACCGGTTTTGCCGAAAATGGAGAATACTGGTATAACTGGACAACGGCTTACTGTAGTAGTGCTGTTAAGGTAGATTACAATAATGGAAGTGTCCCTGTACCTGTTGTTGTATCTACAATTGATTATTGTGAAGGTGAGACTCCGGCACAATTAACAGCTACTGAACTACCGGGTAATACACTTAACTGGTATACTACAGCAACCGGTGGTACTGCAGATACTACTGCCCCTACTCCGGATACAGCAGCCGAAGGTTCTGTTACTTATTACGTATCTCAAAAAGCTGCTGATCAGTGCGAAAGCCCAAGAGCTGCTATAACAGTAAATGTTCATGCAATACCTGCAGCTCCGCTTGCAGCACCTGCAGTTGAATATTGTGAAGATACTACTGCTGCTCAGCTTACTGCTGTTGCGCTTACAGGAAACACTCTTAACTGGTATACAACAGCAACCGGTGGCACTGCAGATACAACTGCTCCAACACCTTCTACTGCTAATGCAGGTGTAACCAGCTATTACGTGAGCCAGGTATCTCCTTTCTCATGTGAGAGTGCAAGAACTGAAATTGTTGTTACCGTTAATGCTTCAATTCTTCCGGTAACTGACTTTACAATTGTACAGAGCATCTGCCAGGAAGATGTAAACCCTGTACCTGTACCCGGTGCAGGACAAACTCCGGGAGGTTACTACTCTTCTCAGGCAGGGCTTATCATTAACCCTGCAACAGGTGAGATTGATCTTGCTCTTAGTACAGCCGGAACATAT
The DNA here is from genome assembly GCA_003243255.1 of Flavobacterium psychrophilum. The sequence goes on from QFQM01000032.1 coordinate 26,423, forward strand.
ACAGTTAGTTATACAGTATATCCGGATCCTGCAGTATGTAACTTAGGAAACTCTTCGAGTGCACAAATCGTTATCGTTCCGTTGGCTGCAGCTGTAACAGGCTTCTCATATACCACACCGGTATGTTCTAACGGAGCTAACCAGCTTCCGGTACTTGATGCCAACTTTACAACAGGTGGTACATTTACAGCCGACAACGGCCTTGTAGTTGATCCTGTTACTGGTGAGATAAACATTGCTGCCAGTACGCCTGGTGATAATTATACTATCACTTATACGGTAAACCAAAGCGTACCAAACTGCGTTGCTGCGGGAACAGGTACAGCAAGCTTTACAATTACTCAACTGTTTACTCCGGTAACTGCATTTAATTATGACAACAGCTTCTGTTACAATGCTACTGATGCATCGCCAAACCTTGATGCGAACTTTACTACAGGTGGTACATTTACAGGTACAAACGGACTTGTGATTGACGCTGCAACAGGTTTAGTAGATGTTTCTTCAAGTATTCCTGGTCAGCATACTGTTACTTATACCTTTACCGGTGATACAAGTAACTGTATCGAAGGAGGTTCATCAAGTACCAGCTTTACAATTGGTACAGAAGCCGAATTCTCATTCAATGGAGAATGCCAGGGAACTGTTTATGTTGTTACTGCAACTGTTGTTACCAATGAACTTGAAGACGTTGATATTTCATACGCATGGGCAAATGCTGCCGGTGCAACCATTGGAACAAATGCCAACACTATTAATGTGACAGAATATACTAACAGTACTCCTGAGAATGATACATTCCCGATGGATCTGTTCTTAACTGTTACAATAAATGGTTGTGAAACTACTAAGCAGTTTGTTGTGGAAGGAATCGGATGTTCGATCCAAAAAGGTATATCGCCTAACAATGACGGATATAATGATTATTTTGACCTTGAATTTATGGGGGTTAAAAAGCTAGCTATCTACAACCGTTACGGACAGGAGGTTTATACTAAAGACAACTACAAAAACGAGTGGATAGGACAAACCAACAAAGGCGATGAATTGCCTACCGGTACTTACTACTATGTTATTGAGCGTTCAGTCGGAGGTACAGAAACCGGATGGATATACATCAACAGACAGGAATAATTATAAAACATTCCATAAAAGAACAGCCCCGCATTGCGGGGCTGTTTTATTTTTACTCTTCATTAATGGCCTCTCTTAGCCTTTTCTTCTGGTTTCTTAAAAGATCCCTTACATCGCGAACAGCATCTCTTGAAACTTTATCCAGCTTTTTAAAATGCTGATTAAAATATTCCATTTTTGAGTTATCTGCTTCATTAAGGCTGGTGGCAACCAAATCTTTAAAAGCCGAAAACTCCAAAGCTATCATATCTAGTGCTTCATAAGCTACTTTTAATTCTTCATAAAGCTCTTCCAGTTCTTTTACGCCTTCACGATAGTATTTTGTATTTCTTTTACTGAATTCTTTTTTTAGTTTCTGAACCTGTTTGTCAAATAATCCCATAGTACGTTTTATTGGTAGTGCAAATCTTAAAATTGAAAGAGAATAAGTGATTACTCTAACATTAAGATTGTATTACCATACTACTTTCTGACAGAATTTAAGTATCTTAGTACTACAAAATCCTTAGCTATGTCAACTAATACTCCTCTACGCAGGGCTGCAATTGTAGGTTATAACCGTATTCCTTTCGCCCGAAACAACACTGCATATACCCATGCCAACAACAGGGACATGATGACCGCTGCCCTTGATGGCCTTATCGATCGCTATAAACTTCATGGAAAACTCCTGGGGGAAGTAGCCGGAGGGGCAGTAATAAAGCATAGTTGGGAAATAAACCTGATGCGCGAATGTGTACTCCACACTTCGCTTGATCCTAAAACTCCTGCCTGCGATATCCAGCAGGCCTGTAATACAGGAATAGAGTCGGCTGTTTATATAGCCAATAAAATTGCAATGGGACAGATTGAATGTGGCATTGCAGGAGGGGTTGATTCTACCAGTAATGTTCCTCTAGAATTTAATGAACATATCCGCAAGATATTCCTTGCTGCTCGCCGTAGCAAAGGCACTTTCGAAAGACTGAAACACCTTGCCGGAATACGTTTCAGCGACTTTTCTCCCGTAGCTCCTCAAAACCTGGAACCCGGAACCGGACTATCGATGGGCGGACATACCGAATATACAGCCAAGTACTATAAAATATCACGTGAAGAACAGGATGCCTATGCGTTACAAAGCCACCTTAAAATGGCAGCTGCTACCGACAGGGGATTCTTTAAAGATATGCTTTCATCGTATCAGGGACTGGAAAGCGACAATAATATGCGTCGCGATACTTCGATAGAAAAGCTGGCAAAACTGAAACCGGCTTTTGATAAGGTTAATGGTTCACTAACAGCAGGAAATTCTTCACCACTAACAGATGGAGCATCATGTATATTAATAGCGAGCGAAGAATGGGCCAAAGAAAACAACCTCCCTATACTCGCCTACATCAGCCATTCTGAAATCGCGGCTGTTGAATATATCGAGAACAAGCACAATTTGCTGTTGGCTCCTGTATATTCAGCATCACGCATGCTTGAAAAAGCAGGGCTTACACTTCAGGATTTTGATTATTATGAAATACACGAAGCCTTTGCTGCACAGGTACTGGCTATTCTGAAAATTTGGGAAAGCCCCGAACTATCTAAGGAATTTGGTGTTGAAGCATTGGGCAAAATTGATCCTGCAAAACTTAACGTAAACGGCAGCAGCCTGGCAACAGGACATCCATTTGCAGCAACCGGAGGACGCGTATTGGCCACTATGGCAAAACTGCTTCATGAAAAAGGCAGCGGACGCGGATTTGTTTCGGTATGTGCCGCGGGTGGTCAGGGAATGACCGTTATATTAGAACGATAAATAACAAAAGCCATCATATGATGGCTCTTTCTTTATTCTTCGAGATACTTTTTGAGTGCATCGCCCAGGAAATAGTTCCATCCGCCCGTAAAAGATTCTGTTGTAAAATCCTTATGTTTAGGGAAGGTTTCAAGTCCGGTATGAGTTAATACCAATCTCGTTTTTTCTCCTTCAGGAAAAAGTTCCCACATAACATAAGACATTCCGGGATAATCCCTGTACTTCCAGCTGTACACTATTTTTTTGCCCTCAACAACTTCGGTAACTTCGCAGGTGTGCAAATAAGACAAACCGTCACATTCTGCAGAAAATTCAAATGTAAACCCTACTTCCGGCTTAAATTCTTCAAGGTCAAAATACCATTGCCTCATTTTAGAAGCATCGGTAATAGCCGACCAAACCTTATCTGCCGCAGCGTTATAGGTCCGTTCGATGATTAATGGTTGTTTTTGCATATTTACAGATTAATTGTTTGTTTCGTTTTCTAAAAAATCCCCAAGAGCATCCAGTTTTTCATTCCAGAAATCTTTATACTTCACTACCCATTCATTTACCTCTCTTAATTTTGAGAGGTTAGCGCGACAATACCGATCACGCCCTTTTTTAGTTACCAGTACCAATCCTGACTGCATAAGTATTTTAATGTGCTTAGATACAGCTGGCCGGCTTATTGCGAAATTTTCAGCAACTTCATTTACATTCAGCTCGTTGTTTGAAATAAGATCAATAATTTCCCTGCGTGTAGGATCGGCAATTGCCTGAAATACATCTCTTCTCATAGTAAATCCTGACTATTTATCTGAATTATCGAACATATAATCAAACGCGCCTTTTCTAAGATGGATGCCATGATCTAACCAGGCTTTCAGGCAGGCAAGAAAATTTGCCCAGCCTTCGGTATTACCTTTTAGCCATTTGATTCCCGCTTCATCATTCTCTGCTCCTTTTTCAGTAACAAAAACAACAGTATCATTGCCTTTTGCAGTGAGCGTTATTTCAACCAGCATTTCTTTATCTCCATTATCCCAATAATAGGAAACATATTCATCCTTGCGCACTTCGCCTACACTAACTGGAACATCGGTATCAAATTCCGGGAAGCGCCAGGTAAGCTTTGCTGCTGTTTCCATTCGGGCAGAACCATAGGCAATAAAATAATTAGACATTTTAAGAGGATCGACAATAGCTTCAAATACTTCCTGAACCGGTTTTTGTATCTGAATCCCTGTTTTAATTTCCAATGTTTGCGGTTTCATTTTAAGTTGATTTATTGTTTGTCACACAAATATATGTAACTTATTGGTTACATATATAAAATTATGACGTTTTAACATTAAAGGTTATTTTTGCTTCATGCATCATCACTTCATCATCTATAAGCCTTTTGGCTACCTTAGCCAGTTTATTTACAACCTGAAACGCAACAAAAAGTTACTGGGAGAACTGCATGATTTTCCTGAAGGCACTATGGCTATAGGCAGGCTGGATGAAGACTCTGAAGGGTTGTTATTGCTTTCAACTGACGGTATGATGAGCGAGATTGTGCGCAGTAAAAAAGTTGAGAAAGAATATTATGCCCAGGTAGATGGCCTTATCACTCAGGAGGCAGTTGAAGAGTTAAAAAAGGGTGTAGAGATTGGCTTTAAAGGAACACGTTATGTAACCCGCGAATGTGAAGCACACATAATAACCGAAAAACCTAATTTCCCGGAACGTGGCCGAAAGATTCGGGATGAGCGTCATGGGCCAACCTCATGGGTATCGATTACAGTTACGGAAGGCAAATTCAGGCAGGTTCGAAAAATGACTGCTGCTGTTGGTTTTCCTACGCTTCGGCTGGTGAGGATACGCATAGGTAATGTTCGATTAAATGATCTTCAGCCCGGGGAAGTAAGCGAAGTTGAAGGTTTTGATGTGTAACACCTGTAATTTTAGTATATTAGTACTATGGAACACCGCCGACAAAAAGTACTGCCTGTAAAACGTTTTGCAATACGAATGGGTCGCTATACGCTTGTTGCTATAGTACTAATAGTTTTTTCAGTAGGAATTGGTGTTTTAGGTTACCGCCATTATGCCGATCTGAACTGGGTTGACAGCCTGTACATGGCATCCATGATACTGACAGGAATGGGTCCGGTATCAGACATGCCTAATGATGCTGCAAAAGTATTCTCTTCGATCTATGCCTTATATAGTGGTGTAGCGTTCCTGAGTATTACAGCTGTGTTCTTCGCTCCTATTATACACCGTATATTGCACATTCTTCAGGTGGAAGACGACGAAAATTAATGCGTTACCTCATCCTTTAAAAAATCATATATCTTTTCCTGTGAACGCTTTTCATCGGTACCTTCTTCACGCAGCTGAAGATTAACCAGATGGATCAGTTCGTCTTTCAGCATTGTATCATACACAGGGAAACACACCTCTACCCTACGATATATATTGCGGTTCATCCAGTCGGCTGACCCAAGGTAAACTTCAATATCGCCATTATTACTAAAGATAAACACACGTCCGTGCTCCAGGTAACGGTCTACTATGCGTTTCACGGTAATGTTTTCGCTCTGCCCTTCTATTCCGGGCACAAGGCAGCAAATGCCTCTTACCAGCAAATTGATTTTCACTCCTGAGTTTGAAGCTTCATACAGTTTATCTATCAAAACCTGTTCTTCTAGATTGTTGAGCTTTATGGTAATGCCAGACTGAAGTCCTTTGTTGGCATTATCAATTTCCCTGTCAATAAGCTCAAGGAACCTGTCCCTTAAATTAAACTGCGCTACCAGCAGGTGTTTGAATTTATAAAAATCTTTGGCTTCACGTTTTTTCATAAGGCTCAAAAACTTAAAAACATGCCTAAGCTCTCTTGTTAAGCCTATATTTGATGTGAGCAGTATATGGTCGGTATAAAAGCGTGCCGTTGTCTCGTTAAGGTTTCCTGTTGCCAATAATCCAAGTGCTTTGATCTTATATCCTTTTCGGAATTTCACCAAAGCAATCTTAGCATGTATCTTAAGCGATGGTACACTGTGGATTATTGTCACTCCGGCTTCGCTAAGCTTTCTGGACCAACGGATATTATTCGACTCATCAAAACGGGCTTTCAGCTCTACGATAACGGTAACTTTTTTACCATTTCCTGCAGCACTGATGAGTGCATTTGCAATGCGTGAATCCTGAGCCATGCGGTATACCGTAACATAAATTTCCTCGACATCACTGTGTATAGCGGCCTCATTAAAAAAACGAAGTACAGTATCATAGGAACGATAAGGCGTATGAATCATCACATCCTCATGCTGTATATGCTCAAATAATGATCTTTCGCTAAAGGTAAAAGGCACCGCAGCCCATTGAGGATACTCAAGGGCATTATTCTTAACCGGCAGCTCGGCAAGGTCTTTAAGGTTATGATGCGATCGCCCTTTTATCACATTGGCTCCCTTCAACTGAAGCAACTCGATCAGCACATTAAGATATTCTTCTGGCATTGCATAGTCATACAGGAATCGGGTAGCTATACCAAAATCACGCTTTGCAATTTTTTTCTCCATCTGAGCCGCAAGTCCTTCTTCATAATCATCATCAAACTCGAGGGCGGCATCACGGGTAATTTTAAAACTATAAGCACCATTAACAACAGCATCAGGAAAAACAGCATCCAGGTTCTCTTTAATGATATCGTCTATAAACAATATGTATTGCCCATCGTCTTTATTGATACTGTAAAAACGGGGCATTTCACCAGATGGTATATTTATGATGTGCAGGCATTCTGTGCCTTCGGCATCAGTGACCGAAACCAAATAATACAGCTTATTGTTTTCTGTAAAAAAATCGGTATCAGCATTCAATTCCATGCGCTTTAG
>QFQM01000033.1 GCA_003243255.1 Flavobacterium psychrophilum
TGAAACGGCACATCCCGTTAAATTCCCCGAAAGTATTGAAAATGAGCTAGGAATCACCATACCGGTAACTGCTTCGTTAGCACCGTTACTTTTAAAGAAAAAACAGTCCGTAAGCATTAATAGTTACAATACGCTAAAAGAATACCTTTTGTTGTGAAATAAATGATAATTATTGAAAATATGCGAGGTATAATTTGTAAATTTCAATAATTTTGCGGCTTCAATCCATATACAACAAACAAAATGAAAAATACTGCGCTTACGCACGTTCACGAAGGACTTGGAGCAAAAATGGTACCTTTTGCAGGCTATAATATGCCTGTTCAGTATGAAGGAGTAAATATAGAGCACGAAACCGTAAGGAACGGTGTAGGTGTTTTTGACGTTTCGCACATGGGTGAATTCATCATTAGCGGTCCTAATGCACTGGCTCTTATCCAGAAAGTAACTTCAAATGATGCGTCTACGCTTACAATAGGAAGAGCGCAATACTCTTGCCTGCCTAACGATAATGGTGGTATTGTTGACGACCTTATCGTTTATAAAATGAAAGAAGAACAATACCTGCTTGTGGTAAATGCTTCTAATATAGAAAAAGACTGGAACTGGATTTCTGCAAAAAACGATGTGGGTGCAGATATGCGAAATGTATCTGAAGACTATTCACTTCTTGCAATTCAGGGTCCAAAGGCGATGGAAGCTATGCAGTCACTTACTTCTGTAGACCTTTCTGCAATAAAATACTACCACTTTGAAGTGGGCGAATTTGCAGGTGTAGAAAATGTTATCATTTCTGCTACAGGCTATACTGGCAGCGGTGGTTTTGAGATCTACGTTAAAAACGACCAGGTTGAATCACTTTGGAACAAAGTATTTGAAGCAGGAGCAGCTTTTGGCATAAAACCAATCGGTCTTGCTGCGCGCGATACACTTCGTTTAGAGATGGGCTTCTGCCTTTACGGAAACGACATCAACGATACTACATCTCCGCTTGAAGCAGGCCTTGGATGGATTACTAAATTCACTAAAGAGTTTACGAACTCAGAAGCGCTTAAAAAGCAAAAAGAAGAAGGTGTTACCCGTAAACTTGTAGGTTTTGAACTTATCGAGCGAGGTATCCCAAGACATGATTATGAAATAACTGACAAAGACGGAAACGTTATTGGTATCGTAACATCAGGTACTATGGCACCGTCGCTTAACAAAGGTATTGGTCTTGGTTATGTTCCTTCAGAATATGCAGCTGAGGGTAGCCAGATCTTCATCCGCATCAGGAAAAATGACATTCCTGCGCAGGTGGTTAAGCTGCCTTTTTATAAAAAATAAAACTTATGAAGAAAATACTGGCACTGATGCTATTGGCAACCTGTACACTACAGGCACAACGACATGACAAAGCATGTGCTGTTTTTTCTAAAATAAATGATGTCCTCCAAACGAGGCACTATAAACCTAAACCGGTAGACGACAGTCTGTCGGTTTATGTTTTTAATACTGTGATGGATGAACTTGATGAAGGCAAAACCATGTTCCTGCAACAGGAATATGATAAGCTGGCTGTACATAAGTTTATGATAGATGATTATGTACTTAATAAGAACTGCTCCTTTTTCAGTGATTTCATTTCATACTATAAATCTGCGCTAAAACGTAACAGGGACTTTGTAGAGCAAATTCGCAAAGAACCGCTTCCCTACAATACTAACGATACGATTTATTACTCAAAAAAAACATTCCCATATCATACAGACTCCGATAAGATAAAGAAATTCCTTCGCAAGAAAATTACGTATGATATACTTGAGGATGTAGCCAAACTGAGTAAAAACAAAGATTCACTAAGCCAAAACCTGAACAGGCTGGGTGAAATTTCGAAAAACAAGATATTTGACAGCTACCTGTGCAGAATCGATAATCTGCTGTCTCCTCCCGAAGGATTTGACCACAGTATCTATAATCGATTCTTTACAGCTTTCTGTACCTATTTCGACCCTCACTCTACCTATTTTAATTACACCGAAAAATCATCATTCGTGTCTTCAATATCGAGTGAAAACTATTCCCTTGGGCTGTATGTAAGCCAGAACGACAGCGAAGAAATTGTTGTAGAAGAACTTGTTCCGGGTGGTCCGGCATACAAATCGAAAAAGATAGACAAAGGCGACCAGATCGTAAAGCTGGCCGTTAACAAAACTGAATATTCTGTTTCCTGCACCTCGCTTGAAACGATTACCGACATTGTCTATTCTGATAAGTACAAACAGGTACAAATGACCCTTCGCAAAAAAGATGGTACGGTATATACTGTAAGTCTTGAAAAAGCTATCATGAAGGCCGACGACCATAGCGTATACAGTTTTATTTTGGGCGATGATCACCCTGTAGGCTACATAAAAGTACCAAGCTTTTATTCTGCATTTGATAATGAAAACAATCAGGGGTGTGCCGACGATGTAGCCAAAGAGATCGTAAAACTTAAGAATGACGGTATCGAAGGACTCATCATCGATTTGCAATATAACGGTGGCGGCTCTATGGACGAGGTGATACGCATGGCCGGAATGTTTGTGAACTTTGGCCCGATAGCCATTGTTACCGATAAGGACAGGTCATACAATGTGGTTAAGGACTATAACAGAGGCATGCTATACACAGGCCCTATGGTAGTACTTGTAAACGGCTTTTCGGCTTCTGCCAGCGAATTCTTTGCAGGAGTAATGCAGGATTACAACCGCGCCCTGATAGCAGGATCGACCACACTTGGCAAAGCTACCATGCAAACCATACTGCCTCTTGAAGATGGTAACAAAGCGCAGGATTTTATTAAGGTAACGCTGGATAAGTTTTATCGTGTAACCGGTAAAAGCAGCCAATACATAGGAATTGTGCCCGATATTGAACTTCCTACATTTTTTGATGATTTGCTGCCTAGGGAAAGCAGTATGCCAACCGCAATTAAAAATGACAGCATCAACCTGAATATCTCATTTGCAAGGCTTCCTGAAAAGTATAAAGACCAGGTAATTGCGCATAGCAAAACCAGAATAGCAAAAAACGAGGATTTTAAACTTATAAATGCTGTGAATACCCGCGTAAACTGGCTTTATGAGGGAAACAAAGCTCCTGTTCCGGTTACTTTCGATTCTGTTTTTGCTGATGTTCACAGCATGGACGATATATGGAAAGATATTAAGGACGCTTCTGAAAAAGAACAGGACTTTAAAATTACCGGTACAACACTGGCTACTTCTGCAGCAAGTGAAGATGATTATATAAAAAGTGCCAACGACTTCAGGATAAAATCGGCCAGAACGGATGTTTATATCAAAGAAGCCATCAATATCCTGAGAGATATCAATCAGATTAAAAACTAACCAACAGCTAAATAGTATTAGCAAACAAACATTGTTGCGAAGTAAGCACAAAAGACTCATTTTGTTTTTGCAAAAACAGGGAATAAGTTTATTTTTGTGCTGCAAACAAATAAATTATGGGAAGAGCGTTTGAATTTAGGAAAGCCAGAAAAATGAAACGTTGGTCGGCAATGGCCAAAACGTTTACAAGAATTGGTAAAGATATAGTAATGGCCGTTAAAGAAGGCGGACCAAACCCTGAAAGCAATTCACGCTTAAGGGCTGTAATACAGAATGCCAAAGCTGCCAACATGCCGAAAGAAAATGTTGAAAGAGCTATTAAAAAGGCATCTGATAAAGACTCTGCTAACTTTAAGGAGGTATTGTTTGAAGGTTATGCACCACACGGTATCGCCATACTTATAGAAACAGCTACTGACAACAATAACCGTACTGTAGCTAACATACGTAGTTACTTCAACAAATGTAACGGTACAATGGGTACGCAGGGTTCTGTTGAATTTATGTTCGACCATACCTGTAACTTCCGTATTCCTGCTGAGGGACGCGATGTTGAAGAACTTGAGCTTGAAATGATCGACTTTGGTGTTGAGGAAATCTTCGCTGATGAGGACGGAATCGTTATGTATGCACCATTCGAAAGCTTTGGAGCAATTCAGAAAGAGCTTGAGAACAGAGGTATCGAGATACTTTCTTCAGGTTTTGAAAGAATACCTCAAATTACAAAAGAGCTAACCGAAGATCAGGTTGCCGATGTTGAGAAACTTCTTGAGAAAATCGAGGAAGATGACGACGTAATGAACGTGTACCACACTATGCAGGAGTAAATCAATTTATTATTTTATATTTTCTATTGATTATCTTACTGCGTAAATAGATAATAAGCACCTTTAGGGGTGCTTTTTTTATTAGCTCAAACGCCAATGTATTCAGGGCTTTACAAAGATAATCGCTACATTAGTACACTGATACGTTAAAATAATTCTGTAAAAGTGTAACAATACAGTAACACCCAAAGTCATTATATAAAATCATCAATCAACCAATTGGCAAACGCAAACCAGGATATCGATTCATTGCTTGAACAGTGTAAAACGGGCAGCCGTAACGCACAGTTCGAGGTTTATAACAGGTATTATAAGCCCATGTACAATACTGCCCTTCGCATAGTGAAGGATAGCCATTGGGCCGAAGATATCATGCAGGAATCGTTTTTAAAGGCCTTTACAAAACTGGATTCGTTTAAGGGAGAGGTGACCTTTGGCGCATGGCTAAAAAAGATTGTAGTAAACCACAGCATTGACAACTACAAAAAGATAAACAAAAACAGCCTTGACCCGATTGACAATGTGCTCTACAAAGTGGCAGATGATGACGGCAGCAGCGAAGAAGCCGCAATAGACTTCCGGGAAGTTAAAGTACAGCAGGTGGCCACTGCGATAAACTCCCTCAAAGAAAATTACAGGATAGCGCTGACCCTGTTATACATTGAGGGCTTCGACCAGGAAGAGATTAGTGAAATCATGGGGATTACCGCCGGAAATACCCGTACAACCATAAGCAGGGCTAAGGAAAGCCTGCTCAAAAAACTGAAAGGATAATGAAGACAGAAGAAAACAAAATGGACGAAATGTTTAGCCGCTTTGATGGCCAATGGGATATGGAAGAGCCTGCCGCAGGGCATGAAGACCGTTTCCTTGACAGGCTGGACAGGAACAACAGGAAAAAACCGAAAGGAAAAGGACTTATCTACTGGATAGCTGTGCCGGCAGCCGCTGCCATAGCCGTACTACTTACGCTATTAGTTACCTTCTCTCCTGACAGCAACGAAACCCAGGTGGCTAAACTTTCGCCCAAAACAGAAAAAACGCAAATGTACTTTGCTTCGATAATAAATCAGGAGCTTGAAAAGCTACAAAAAGAGAATACCCCCGAAACCAAAGCGCTTGTTGCCGATGCTATGAAGCACATGCAGGAAATGGAAGCCGATTATGATAAGATAACCCATGATCTGGCTAAAAAAGGCGAAAACAAGCAGCTTATCCACGCTATGATAACCAATCTGCAGACAAGGATATCATTTCTGGAAGGCGTATTAGTAAAAATTGAAAACATCAAAAAAATCAAAGAACAGTACCATGAAAACAATAATGCATAAAATAACACTATTCTTTTTACTGTTGCCTTGCATTGTATTGGCAGGTAATGGCGAAAAGGAAGGTAAATACACCAAAGAGAAAAGGATAGCTAAAGCGTATATCGTTAATGCCGATTGCGGACTACAGGTAAACAACCAGTTTGGAAACATATATGTAACCACCTGGGATGAAAACAAAACTCAGGTTGAAGTATACATTAAAGTTAGCGGCAATAACGAAGACAAAGTAAACAGAAGGATCGAAAGCATAAATGTAGACCTGAATGCCACTGTAGCCCTTGTAAAAGCGAGCACAAGCATTGGTAACATGAGCGGTGGAAATAATATGATTATGGAAATTAATTACACCATCAAAATACCTAAAAGAGGTGGAATAAATTTATATAATCAATACGGAGGTATAACTACAGCCAAAATATATGGTAAGGCAAATATTGATTGTCAGTATGGCGATGTAAATGTTGATGAACTTAATAGTGACAGCAATACTATTAGATTACAATATAGTGGTTGTAAAATAAACTATATAAATACCGGTGATATTGATGCACAATATTCTAATCTTAACATTGTAAAAAGTTCCAATCTCAAGCTTAGAGCACAGCATAGCGACACTACTGTAGGTGAGACACATAATCTTACCTTTAAAACCGAACACGGCGACCTCAATGTACGTTCAGTTAACAATGTATCAGGAGCAGGAGATTATTCCGATCTTAACTTTGGATATGTGAGCGGCAATTTTAATGGCACCACTAATTATGGTGACCTGAAAATAAACAATATGAGCAAAGACTCCAAAAATGTAGCTATAACTGCGACATACTCTGATGTAACAGTTAATTACAACGAGAGTGTACCATTTGATTTTGAATTCAGGCTCGAATATAGTGACCTTACGGGTGGAAGCGGATTGAAATATACTGAAAAAAGCAAACGAGATTTTGGGGCATACTACAAAGGCTACAACAAGACTCCCGGAATAAACCGCATGTATATAAAATCAGAGTACGGCGATATAAATCTCGGAAAAAACTAAAAAAATTTTAGAGGCATGCAACCATTTACTGGTTGCTGTCGTCTATGTATAAAAGGCGAAACTGCTAATCACAGAAAAGCCTTACTGCCTTAATCACGCAGAGTTCAATCATCAATCAAAAAACCAATCGCCCTCATCTGGCAGCCTGCTCATCACAGGTTTAAAACAGTTATCAATCCTGTCGCCAGGCAGGAATATCAATCATCAGTAATCAACCATCCCACGCCTGTGGGAATCAAAAAACGAACCATCATGAAAAAAGCCGCATTACTTGTAGCAGGGATATTCTTTGCCCTGACCGCAGCAGCACAGCAAAACCAGCCCCTGGTAATTGGGAACGGAAAAATTAAAAAGGAAAAACGCGATATAAGCGATTTTTCGAAGATTTCTGTTACCGGATCATTTCAGGTATTCCTTACCTCTGGAGATACAGGAAAAATATCCCTTGAAGGTGATGAAAACATTATTCAGATAATCGATACCAATGTAAGTAACGGAACGCTTACTATTGCGACACATAATAATGAAAAAATAAGACCAAGCGGTACGAACAAGCTCACTATAAAAGTGCTTTATAAATTCCTGGAGAATATTACGCTTAATGGCTGTGGTACTATTGTTTCAAAAAACGTCATCAGGGGAAATAAACTAAAAGTTACACTTGACGGCCCCGGCCATATCGATATTACAACAGACCAAACCGATCTTATTGCATGGATCCTGGGTTCTGGAGATATAACAATTGATGGTGCCGCTAAACAATTTGAATGCAAAATTGTAGGATCGGGCACTGTAAACGCATACTATCTTGAAGCCAGGCATGTTACGGCAGCTATCTCGGGATCGGGAGATGCTAAAGTAAACAGTTCTCACTTCCTTAAAGGAAGGATAGCTGGCAATGGAACGATTGCTTTTGCCGGCCAGCCAAAAGAAACCGATCTGAAGTACATGGGCAATGGGACCTTCAGTTGGGAATGATTGGTTTAGGTAGTTAATTTTGGGTAAAACCTCCGCCGGGCAGCGGAGGTTTTTTGTTTAAAATACCCACATATAGGTATTGTATTCAAAAACAACACATTTTAAATTTGTACTATCTTCAAACACATTTGGGTTAGTTTAAAAAATGATAAGCTCCGGAGCTACAAGCCGGGGCTTTTTTTATTAGATACCGACAATAGTACTAAAAACAAAAACCTCTCCGTGGTGGAGAGGTTTTTGTTTATATTGCTATAATCTTTTGATTATTTAATGAACTCAATTTTTTGTGCTTCTTCAGCATTAATGCTGTCAAAGAAGCCCTGCTCGTTCATCCACTCGTCGCTGAACACTTTACTCATATAGCGAGATCCGTGGTCAGGGAAGATAAGAACGATATTACTGTTCTCGTCAAACTCTCCTGCTTCATCATATTGTTTTGCTGCCTGGAAAGTCGCTCCACTGGTGTACCCTACAAAAAGGCCTTCTGTTTTAGCAATATGCCTTGCTGAATGTGCACTATCCTCGTCTGATACTTTTATGAACTTATCAATAACATCAAAGTCAGTAGCTGTAGGGATAAGGTTCTTACCAAGTCCTTCTATTCTGTATGGATAGATCTCCTCACTGTCAAACTCTTTAGTTTCATGGTATTTTTTAAGTACCGAACCGTAAGCATCTACACCTAATATCTTGATATTTGGATTTTTTTCTTTTAAGAAACGTGCTGCACCCGATATGGTACCTCCTGTACCGCTACAAGCGATAAGGTGAGTTATCTTACCGTTTGTCTGTTCCCATATTTCAGGACCGGTGCTGTTGTAGTGTGCATCTACGTTAAGGTCATTGAAATACTGGTTGATATACACAGAACCTTTTATTTCTTCATGAAGCCTTTTAGCGACACTGTAATATGAACGTGCGTCATCGGCTGATACGTTTGCAGGGCAAACATATACTTTTGCGCCCATTGCACGAAGCATATCGATTTTATCTTTTGAAGATTTAGAACTTACTGCAAGTACACAATCATATCCTTTAATAATGCTTACCATTGCCAGACTGAAACCTGTATTACCCGAAGTAGTTTCGATGATAGTATCTCCCGGTTTCAGGATTCCTTTTTTCTCTGCTTCTTCGATTATGTATAGTGCAATCCTGTCTTTTGTGGAATGGCCCGGATTAAAAGCTTCTACTTTAGCGTAAAAATTCCCTTGTAATCCTTCAGTAACCTTGTTGAGTTTAATTAGTGGTGTGTTCCCAATCAATTCCAACACATTATTATAGGCTTTTATCTCTTCTTTCATAAAAAATAAGTTAGTAAGGTAAACTGCTACAAAGTTTATTGACCTCAAAACCTTGCAAATCTAACAAAAAAAATTTAATTACTTTTTAATTCCTTCTAAATCTAATAAAAAACTGTATTCTTTGGCAACCTCCTTCAGTGCCTCAAATCTTCCCGATGCTCCACCGTGTCCGGCTTCCATGTTGGTATCCAGATACAATAGGTTATTTCCGGTCTTGGTAACCCTTAATTTTGCTACCCATTTGGCCGGTTCCCAATATTGCACCTGCGAGTCATGAAGACCTGTAGTTACAAGCATATTCGGATAGTTTTGTGCAGTAATGTTGTCGTAAGGAGAGTATGATTTCATATAATCATAGTACTCTTTCTCGTTAGGGTTACCCCACTCGTCATATTCGCCTGTTGTAAGCGGAATACTGTCGTCAAGCATAGTGGTAACTACATCAACAAACGGTACCTGTGCTATAACGCCGTGGTACAATTGCGGAGCTATATTTATAATTGCCCCCATCAGCAATCCTCCTGCTGATCCACCCTCTGCATACAAATGCTCCGGTGAGGTATATTTTTGCTCAATTACATATTTCGAACAGTCTACAAAATCCGTAAATGTGTTCTTTTTCTTAAGGAGTTTTCCGTTTTCGTACCAATCACGGCCAAGGTCTTCCCCACCCCTGATATGTGCGATAGCATAGATAAATCCACGGTCTAAAAGGCTAAGCCTGATCGATGAGAAGTAAGGATCCATAGACGAACCATACGAGCCATATGCGTAAAGTAATAATGGGTTTTTGCCATCTTTTACGATGCCTTTGCGGTACACCATAGAAATTGGCACTTTGGTACCGTCAGCAGCCGTAGCCCATACCCTTTCTTCGGTATAGTTATTCTTATCGAATTTACCGCCAAGAACCGCCTGCTCCTTAAGCACCGTTTTCTCTTTGGTTTTCATATTAAAGTCTATCACACTCGAAGGCGTTGCCATCGACTGGTAGCTGTAACGGAGTACATCGGTATCAAAATCAGGATTGGTAGAGATTCCGGCAGTATAGGTTTCGCTGTTAAAAGGCAGGTAGTACTCCCCTTTTCCATCCCACTGACGGATTCTTATAGTATTCAGACCGTTTTCGCGCTCTCCAATAACAAGATAGTTTTTAAAGATTTCAATATCTTCAAGAAGCACATCCTTACGGTGCGGGATAAGGTCTTTCCAGTTCTCTTTTGCTGTTTTGCCTTCCGGCGTAGTCATCAGCTTAAAGTTGGTAGCCTTGTCTTTATTGGTTACGATATACCATTTATCACCATAGTGCGAAATGCTATACTCCAGCTCGCGCGTTCTCTTCTGGAAGATCTCAAATTCGCCATCCGGCTTTTTGGCATCCAGTGTGCGATATTCGGTAGTAAGCGTACTGCTTGAACCAATAACAAGGTATTTCTTTGATTTTTCTTTGTAGATGAAAGTACTGTAAGTATCATCTTTTTCGTGATATACCAGTACGTCTTCTTTTACGTCTCCGTTAAGCTTGTGCTTGTAGATTTTGTCCGAACGAAGCGTAGTAGGGTCTTTTCTGGTGTAGAAAAGCGTTTTATTGTCGCCGGCCCATGTAGAGCCTCCGGTAGTGTTTTCTATTTTAAACGGAAGTATCTCGTTGGTTACAAGATTCTTCACCTGAATGGTATACTGCCTTCTGGAAACAGTATCTACACCAAATGCCACCCATTTATTGTCTTCACTTACATTTAGCCCTCCTAATTGAAAGTACGAATGTCCTTTTGCCATTTCGTTGCAGTCGAACATAATTTCCTCTTTAGCTTCAAGGCTTCCTTTTTTACGGGTGAAAATTGGGTAATCTTTTCCTTTTTCAAAACGGGTTATGTAGTAATAACCGTTATAGAAATAAGGCACAGATGAATCATCTTCCTTGATCCTGCCCTTCATCTCCTCAAAAAGTTCTTTCTGAAACTCTTTTTGTCCGGCAGTCATTGTATTATAGTAATCGTTCTCTTTGTTCAGATAGTCTATTACTTCAGGATTTTCTCTTTCGTTAAGCCAGTAATAATTATCTGTTCTTACGTCGCCATGCTTTTCAAGCGTCTTAGGTTTGACAGCTGCCAGCGGGGGAGTAACGGTCTTGGTCATTTTAGTTTTATTAGATTGCGCATTCGCTGCAAAAATAACACAAACACAACTTATAAGTAAGTGTTTTTTCATTTGATTTTTGGGTTAGCATATAACTCTGCAATTTAATACTTTTGCAATATAATCATATAATAAAATTCACAAAAATGTTTGGAGATATTATGGGAATGATGGGTAAACTGAAAGAAACCCAGCAAAAAATTGAAGAGACTAAAAAAAGGCTTGATACTGTCCTTATCGACGAGCAGAGCAACGACGGACTGCTAAAAGTTACTATGACGGCTAACCGTACGCTAAAGTCGGTTACGGTTGACGATTCGCTTCTTGAAGACAAAGAACAACTTGAAGATTACCTTGTGTTGGTTATGAACAAAGCCATTGCAAAAGCGACCAATGTAAACGAAGCCGAACTTGGCGCTGTAGCCAAAGACGGGATGCCAAATATACCGGGACTTGACGGGATGTTTAAATAATAGTTGAAAGTTGTAAAGTCGAAAGTTTATAAAGTCATTGAGCACGGATTAGAGTCTGTGCTTTTTTTGTATACTTACAACATAATACTATTTTATGGCTACAGTTAAAACTTTAATACTCCAAACACTGCTTTTATTCACATTTTACTGCTCCGCTCAGGAGAAGAAGTATCCTGAACTTAAAACAACAAATCCCGTTATCGACGAAGCCTTTGCAAAAGTATATAATGATGCAAAACGTTTACCTACTGATAAAATGATTCATTTTATAAACATCGTAAAAAAAGGCGACAGCCACGAAATATGGATTACTTTAGCAGGTAAAGACATTCTGCCCTATATGCTTAGCGGCAAGAAATATAAAATTGCAGGATACAACACTTTTAATAACATCCCGACTATCGTAATAGGAGAAAATTACCAGAAGTTTTTCAGCAGAACAGGAAAGGAAGACGTGGTTCCAATAAAAGATATTTATCCTCCAAACGATGAAAATGTTTTATCTCCAACCTTTGAAACGTTTAGATGGGTCTTTACCTATAAAAATAAAAAACTGGAATTTATTCATATAGACTATGAATATCCATTTTAAAAACAAAAGTCGTAAAGTTCAGCATTTCCTAAACTTTACGACTTTCGACTTTATGACTTTTGACTTTACGACTTTACGACTTTACAAACTTAAAAAGTCAGTTTCTGCAACGTCTCGATCACGTAGTTATGCATTACCTCTTTATAATCAAGATGTGTAACTATTCTAAGTTTGCCCTTTCCTAAAGAACTGATAAATATGCTTTTTTGCTTTAGCTTTTCCATAAGGGCAGCTTCGCTGTATTGCGGCTTAAGGGAGAAGATAAGTATATTGGTTTCAACAGGTTCTACTTTATCTACCCACGGTAGTTGCTGAAGGAAATTCCCCAGCTGTCGTGCCCTGCGATGGTCTTCTTCCAGTCGGCTAACGTTGTTTTGAAGCGCGTACAATCCTGCTGCGGCAAGATAGCCTGCCTGGCGCATTCCTCCGCCAAATACTTTACGTATACGTATCGCTTTATTGATATGCTCCTGCTTACCCAAAAGCAGCGAACCCACCGGCGCACCCAATCCTTTAGATAAACAAACAGAAATAGTGTCAAACATACTTCCAAACTGCTTTGGATGCTGCTTTTTGGCTACTAAAGCGTTCCATAAACGGGCACCGTCAAGATGATAACCCAATTTATTCGTTTTACAAACCTCGCTTATTTCCATAAGCGTTTGCAGGTCGTAACAGGCTCCTCCGCCTTTATTAGTTGTATTTTCAATACACACAAGGCTTGTAAGCGGGCTGTGGTAAAAATCAGGTGGGTTTATCGCTTCTGCAACCTGATTAGCAGTGATCATGCCACGATCGCCATCGATAAGCTGGCTCGAAACACCACTGTTAAAGGCTATGCCACCACCTTCGTAGTTAAAAACGTGCGACCATTTATCACAGATAAGTTCATCGCCCGGATTTGTATGTAGTTTTATTGCTGTCTGATTGGCCATGGTGCCCGAAGGAAAGAATAGTGCAGCCTCCATACCAAAAAGGTCGGCTACGGTTTCCTCAAGCTGTACAACGGTTGGATCCTGTTTATAAACATCATCCCCCACTTTAGCCCTGAACATCTGCTGAAGCATTTCATGTCCCGGACGGGTTACCGTGTCACTTACTAAATTTATTTCCATATTATTGAAAAGGATAGCTTATTTTTGCTAAATACAAAACTACATTATTTATGACAAATACCGAACAAATAAAAGGTATTATAGAGCGCCTTGGTGCGCTGAGGAGGTATCTTTGACATCGACAGGAAGTTAATTGAGATAACCAACGAAGAAGAGAAGACCTTTGCACCCGACTTTTGGAATAACGCCAAAGAAGCCGAAATCATTGTAAAAAACCTGCGTTCTAAGAAAAAATGGGTTGAAGACTATGAGAAAGGTAACGGAATGGCCGAAGAGCTTCAGATCATCTACGATTTTTTTAAGGAAGGCGACGCTACCGAAGAAGAACTCGACAACCAGTACGCACTTACCCTTACCCATATAGAGAACCTTGAGTTCAAGAACATGCTTTCTGACGAAGGCGATGCATTAAGTGCCGTAGTTCAGATAACTGCCGGTGCCGGTGGTACCGAAAGCTGCGACTGGGCTTCTATGCTTATGCGTATGTACATAATGTGGGGCGAAAAAGAAGGCTACAAAGTTAAGGAGCTTAACTACCAGGAAGGTGAGGTTGCCGGTATAAAGACCGTTACCCTTGAATTTGAAGGCGACTATTCTTTTGGTTACCTGAAAGGCGAAAACGGTGTTCACCGACTGGTGCGTATCTCCCCTTTTGACAGTAATGCCAAACGCCACACCTCGTTTGCTTCGGTATATGTTTACCCACTTGCCGACGATACTATCGAAATTGAGATCAGCCCTTCAGACATTTCTTGGGAAACCATGCGTTCGAGTGGTGCAGGAGGACAAAATGTAAACAAGGTAGAAACGGCAGTACGACTACGTCACTACCCTACCGGAATTATCATTGAGAACTCTGAAACCCGTTCGCAGCTTGATAACAAAACTAAAGCAATGCAGCTCTTAAAGTCTCAGCTTTATGAGATTGAACTTAAGAAGCGTCAGGCAGTACGCGATGAAATTGAAGCCAATAAGATGAAGATCGAATGGGGTTCACAGATTCGTAACTACGTGATGCACCCTTACAAACTGGTAAAAGATGTGCGTACACAATATGAAACCAGCGACGTCGATTCCGTAATGAATGGCGAAATTGATGAGTTCCTGAAGGCTTATCTGATGATGATGGGCCAGAAAGAAGAAGAAAAAAGTTAAACTGTTCAGTGTTCAAAAATTAAAATTTTGTATACACTCAACCTAAAACTTTGTGACTTTGAGACTATACAACTCTGAAACTATAACTTACAATCCATAAGCCCCTGATAGTCAATCAGGGGTTTTCTTTTTATAATTAAAACCACTTTTATGAAATGATGCAGGTTTTGTTATAAGATTGGCATTTAACAATATATTAGGAATATTTAGTCGTATTTTCACATTGCGAAATAATGCAAGGTTTTAACTTAATAAAGTTCCGCGATAAACTATGAGCTTAAACAAGCCGGCTTATTACATACCAAACATCGAAGACCTTAGGCTCGAAAAGCTTAGGGACTACCAGATATTGGATACACATTCCGAAGATACTTTCGACAAGATATCACTTATGGCATCACAGATTTTTAACTGCCCTAATGCATTCATCACATTTATAGATGATAAAAGGGCTTTTTTAAAATCTAACCTGAGCTCATTGGATATCAATGAGGTTCCGAGGGAAGGCACGCTGGCTTACACAACGCTTTTAAACGATAACGTAACGGTTTTTAATGACACCAAAACCCATAATGAACTTGAAAACCATGCTTTTGTAAGAGCGGACAATGGCGTACGTTTTTTTGCCGGAGCACCCATTAAATCGCCTGAAGGCTATACTGTCGGTGTTATTTCTGTTAGCGACGAAGTACCACGTGAAGTTACCAACCTTCAGTTAGACATGCTAAAAACCCTGTCTAAACTGGTTGTCGACAAGCTGGAAAACAGGCTGCGCTACCGTAAATCGATAGAATCGCAAATCAATCTGATGAATATTGCGCTTCATGAGATTAAAAATCCACTTGCTTCCATAAACCTCGCCAACGATATCATCAAAAAAGACATAAACAGTGCTGAACGCATGACCGATATGATTAAATCGTCGGTTCAGATGATACAAAAAAGGCTGGCAAACCTGCTAACGCAATCAGAGCTTGAGGAAAAAGATCTGATGCTCAATATCGAAGAGATCAATGTAAAAGAAATGTTCGTGAGGCTACTCAATAACTTTGAACTGCTTGCTAACCGCAAAAAACAGGTTATCGAGCTGAATTGCGAAGACACTCTTATTGTTGAGGGAGACAGGTCTAAAATCTCTGATGTGCTTCACAACCTGTTGAGCAATGCCATAAAATACTCCTACCATAATACCTGCATCAGGGTTGCGGCTCGTGAAGCCGGCAACTACATGCACATAGAGGTAAAAGATGAAGGTCAGGGACTTAACTTTGAAGATATCCAGAAACTATTTACCAAATTTGCTAAACTGAGTTCCAAGCCTACCGGCAGGGAAACCTCAAACGGACTGGGGTTATCCATTACAAAATCGTTTGTAGAGCTGCACAGGGGTAATATCTATGCCATGAGTCCGGGTAAGGATAAAGGAACAACCTTTATCGTATCTATTCCGCTTAAATATCGTACCATAACTGATATAGAAGCCGTAGCGGAAATAAATTCGTAAAATTTCCTCAAATCATTTAATATCCGTACATTAAGGGCTGCTTAAAGTATAAGGATATGAAGAACCGCAGGACATTACTGGAAACACCTTCGCTAACTGTTGAAAAATCATTAAAGACCCTTGTAGAAAACAGGACCGTATATTCATTAGAGAATTGCGAACTTAACCTGTTTGAAACCTATCAGGAATCATTGCTGGTACCTTTAAAATTCAACGACCTTGTGGTTACAAGTATGCTGAGGGGCAAAAAAGTAATGCACCTGTTCGACAAACCCGGTTTCGATTACCTTCCCGGCGAAACGGTAATTGTTCCGGGCAATGTAGAAATGAAGATTGATTTCCCTGAAGCTTCTACCGCAAATCCTACCCAATGCCTGGCGCTTGCCATTGATCATCATAAAATCAGTGATACGCTTGATTTCCTTAACGAACGCTACCCTAAAGAAGATGAGTTATGGAAGCTCAATCACGAAAATTACTTCTTTTATAACAATACCGAACTGGCTACAACCATAAATAAGCTCATCCGCGAATGCATGAGCTTTTCGGTAACCAAAGACGCTCTTGCCGATCTTGCCCTTCAGGAACTACTCATCCGTATTGTTCAGACACAGACTGCACAAAGGGTTGACAATCCTTCGGCAATGGATACCGACAGTGCTATTTATGCCATTACCGATTACATCCGCAAGAATATAACCTCAAACATCAGCCTTAAGGAACTGAGTGAAAAGGCATGTATGAGCACTACCAGCTTTTATCGCTATTTTAAAAGGGAACTGGGCATGAGCCCGATAGAATTCATATTGAATGAAAAAATTAAGCAGGCAAAGAAACTGCTTAAAAATCCGGGTATACAGATTAACGAAGTATGTTACATGGCCGGATTTGATGATTGCAACTATTTCATCAGGCTATTTAAGAAGTATGAAGGTATTACACCTAAACAATACCAGCTGTTGCAGGTAAGTTAATCTTCCAAATATCTCAGTGGCTCAAGGTCTTTTGTTTCCTCTTCAGTAAAAAGCCTTGACTCTATAATAAATCTTTTCCCTAAAGGAATTTCAAGTGAAAAACTTGCGCCACGACCCTCGACAGCGTTCAGGGTAAGATGGGTATGCTGCCAGTATTCAAACTGGTCTTTGCTCATCCAGAATTCACAGCCTTCTAATGTGCCGAGACATACATCACTGTACCCCAGCTTAAAATCACCTTTCTCAAAGCACATCGGTTGCGAGCCGTCACAACACCCTCCACTCTGGTGAAACATCAGCTCACCATAACGTTCTTTCAGTTCTGCAATAAGAGCAACAGCTTGTGGAGTAATATCAATTCTTTTATACATAGCTTAAAATGTAAATGCAGGAAACAAATTTATGCTTCCTGCATGTTTTATAATTATCCTTTAGCGATTTCCAGCACCATACGTCCTTCGATCTGGCCTTTTTTCATTTTATCAAAAACATCATTCACATCTTCCAGTTTTGCCGATGTAACATTCGCTTTTACTTTTCCTTCTGCGGCAAATTCAATCGCTTCCTGTAAATCTTTCCTTGTCCCAACGATTGAACCACGAATTGTAATCCTGTTCAGTACCGTATCAAAAATAGAAAGATCGAAATTACCCGGCGGTAAGCCGTTCAATGCCATTGTCCCCTTACGTCTCAGAGTTTCTAATCCCTGCTTAAATGCAATTGGCGAAACCGCAGTAATAAGTGCCCCATGCATTCCTCCCGTTTCTTTTTTTAGGTATTCGCCCGGATTGGTATTCTTTGCGTTAACCACAAGATCTGCCCCCAAACGTTTGGCAAGTTCCAGCTTATCATCAGCTACATCAATAGCAGCAACATGCATACCCATAGCTTTAGCATACTGAACCGCAACGTGGCCTAAACCACCAATACCTGAAATTGCCACCCATTCTCCCGGCTTGGTTTCAGTTTCTTTCAACCCTTTATAAACAGTAACCCCCGCACAAAGTATAGGTGCCATCTCTAAAAAGTTAGGATTATTAGGCAGCTTTCCTATATATCTCGCATCAGCAATAACATATTCGGCAAAACCACCATCTACACTATAACCACCGTTTTGTTGTGTTTCACACAAGGTTTCCCATCCTGTAATGCAATGTTCGCAACCACCACAGGCACTATATAGCCACGGCACACCCACAGGGTCACCTTCTTTTACATTGTGCACATCGGGACCTACAGCCACTACATAACCAACGCCTTCGTGTCCGGGTATAAGCGGCATTTTTGGTTTAACCGGCCAGTCACCGTCGACAGCATGCAAATCGGTATGACATACACCACTTGCTA
The DNA here is from genome assembly GCA_003243255.1 of Flavobacterium psychrophilum. The sequence goes on from QFQM01000033.1 coordinate 18,153, forward strand.
TTACTTTTACCAGTATCTGATTTCTTCCGGGTCTCTTTACTTCTACTTCTTCTATTTGCAAAGGTTTTCCAAATTCGCGGACAACTGCCGCTTTCATAGTATTTGGTATCATAAAAATATAATTGATTAGTTAATAACAGATCTGAAGACAATAATCAGGGCCATTTACCGGCCCTGATATTGGTTATCCATTTATATCTACAAGTATTTTAACCTGAGATGGGTTTGACACCAAAGCCTCAAATCCATCAGCAACAATATTATCCAGTTTGATCTTTTGGGTTACGAGTTTTTCAACAGGCATCCTCCCTGAATCTATAAGTTGTATTACCTGCGGAAAAATATTCCTGTAGGCAATAATACCTTTAACCGTAATCTCCCTCACCACCTGATCAAAAGCATCATGAGTAACAGGTTTACCGAACAAAGCAACAAGCACTGCAGTTCCACCATTTCTCAGGCTTTTAATTCCGTTGTCAAAAGTTGCCTGAACACCGGCAGCATCTAAAAACACATCAGCGCCACCATTGGTAAGCTTCTTCACCTGTCCGGGGATATCTTCGCTTTTGCCATTAATTATGTGTGTAGCACCTACTTCTTTTGCTTTTTCAAGGCGTTTATCAGCAACATCTACCACAATAACATTTGGAGAACCGGCTGCAATGACTGCCTGAACACATAGTAAACCTATAGGCCCGGCTCCATAAATCACACAAGAATCTCCTAACTTTAATCCGCTTTGCAGTACAGCATAAACCGCAACGGCAGCAGGTTCAACTAATGCTCCCTGCTCAAAACTCATCGTTTCGGGAATTTTATGTACCATATAATCCTCTACAACTGTGTATTTAGCAAAACCTCCGTTTGAAGTAAGCCCAACAAAACCAAGTGGTTCAGAAAGGTTATATTCACCATTGGCTATAAAAGGGCTTTCAGGATTTTTGAATAATGGCTCTACCACTACCCTATCTCCGGGTTTTACGTTGTTAACACCCTCACCCACTTCACTCACTATTCCCGAAAACTCGTGACCGAGCGTTGTTACTCCCTGATGTCCGTTTAACGGATACGGCTTATCAACCGGTATCAGCATAGGGCCATGTGTATACTCATGCAGGTCGGAACCGCATATTCCTGTAAACTGAACTTCAATTTTAACTTGTTTTTTTCCGGCAGCAGGTATCTCAGTCTGTTCGACCCTGATATCTTTTGCAGCATGCCAGCGTGCCGCTTTCATTGTATTTGACATTATAAAAAATTTAGAATAGTATAAACAACAATCAGGGCCACCATAAGGCAGCCCTGCACCAAACAATTTAAATTCTAGAAGAAACCTAACTTATTTTTATCGTAAGAGATAAGCATGTTTTTGGTTTGTCTGTAATGCTCCAGCATCATTTTGTGGTTCTCACGGCCAAAGCCTGATTTTTTATAACCTCCAAATGGCGCATGTGCAGGATAAGCATGATAATTGTTCACCCATACCCTACCAGCTTTAATAGCACGCGGAACCTGATATAATTCGTGTGCATCGCGTGTCCAGACACCGGCACCAAGTCCGTAAAGGGTATCATTAGCGATTTCAAGTGCTTCTTCGGTAGTTTTAAAGGTAGTTACGCACACCACAGGACCAAAGATCTCTTCCTGGAAAATCCTCATTTTGTTATGCCCTTTAAAGATTGTAGGCTGAATATAGAAACCTCCTTCAAGATCACCTCCAAGTTGGTTTACATCTCCTCCGGTTAGCACTTCTGCACCTTCTTCTTTACCGATTTTAAGATAGGATTTGATTTTTTCGTATTGGTCATTAGAAGCCTGTGCTCCCATAGCTACAGTCTTATCCAGCGGATTACCTGTTTTAATAGCTTTTGTACGCTCAATTACACGGGCAATGAATTTATCGTAGATATCTTCATGTACCAGCATACGCGAAGGGCAGGTACATACCTCACCCTGGTTCAGGGCAAACATCACAGCACCTTCTACAGCTTTATCAAAAAAAGCATCATCTGCATCAGCAACCGATTTAAAGAAAATATTAGGCGATTTTCCACCAAGTTCCATGGTAGACGGAATAATATTTTCAGCGGCGTACTGCATGATAAGACGACCAGTTGTGGTTTCACCAGTAAATGATACTTTAGAAATTCTCGGTGAAGTAGCCAGCGGTTTACCTGCCTCCACACCAAAACCATTCACGATATTTACTACCCCGGCAGGAATCACATCTTTAAGTAATTCCATTAGTACAATAATAGAAACAGGAGTCTGCTCAGCAGCTTTAACAACGGTACAGTTACCCGCAGCGATAGCCGGCGCAATTTTCCAGGTAGCCATCAGTAAAGGAAAGTTCCACGGAATGATTTGCCCTACTACACCTATTGGTTCGTGCAATACAATACTAACGGTATTTTCATCATGTTCAGAAATCGTACCTTCTTCTGCACGGATAACACCGGCAAAATAACGGAAGTGGTCTATACATAATGGCAAATCGGCAGCCAGTGTCTCACGGATAGCCTTACCATTATCAATAGCTTCAACGGTTGCAAGGTATTCAAGATTTGCCTCCATAACGTCAGCAATCTTATTCAGTACACTGCTACGGTATGCAGGAGAGGCTTTACCCCAGGTTTTGAATGCTTCATGGGCTGCATCAAGGGCAAGTTCAATATCTTCTTTAGTAGAACGTGCCGCTTTCGCGAACACTTTACCATCAATTGGCGATACATTATCAAAATACTCGCCTTTAACAGGAGGCACGAATTTACCCCCAATAAAATTGTCATATTTGTCCTTGAATTCAGGACGTTTTGCAATACTCATAGTGTTTTCTGTTTATTTGTTGTATCTCAAAATTAATCCACTATAACATTTAAGTATAGCATAAATCGACCAATCGATAGCACAAAATTGACAGATTACTATTCTAACAACTTTATTATTAAAATAATCTCAAAAATAAATCTGAAAACACCAATTACATACTTACATCCATTCTACCAACGAAATGCCTAATCCTACAGTAGTCTGGCGATGGTTATAATCAATAAGTGATTCGCCATATCCGTGTGTAAATTGAAAATATCCTTTGAGGTTTCCTGTAAGATTACGCGACCACGAAAACTCTGCATAGCCTTTAAAATGCTCATTAAAAGAAAGATTGCTGCTAGCGGTAAGTGCCAGTATGTTTTTACCCATACCATAAATTATGGTCGCATCTCCCCTGCCTATATATTTTACTATATCAGGATTGTCATCTTCATTGTTTTGATCAGGCAGCCTTAACCACGGGCGCAGATAGATTTGCCAGTTACCCGTTTCAAATCCCGTATGCAATATTATCCTGTTCCAGCTTCGCGACAAAGGCACATCCCTTCCGTTCGACTGATGATTGAAACTTATACCTGCCATACGGTTTGTCAATCCAAACAATTTAAAGTTAGTGGCGAAATTTAGTATCACTTCAGGTTCATAATTCGTTTCCCTGAAAGGACGTGACAACGATTTATTATAGATTTGCCAATACGATTTTTGGGTATAAGCACCCCAGAGATCACCGTGTCCCCATAATATACCCTGCAAAACCTTGACTTTAAAGCTTATTTGAAATTTCGCCTCAAGATTATTCAGGTTTACATTATCATCAACATCATAATCGGGGTTTTGGTTACCGCTATGAGGTTCACCATTAGGGCTGCTGGACCATCGCGCCGGAAGCAGATAAAGCGGCTTGTAAGGAGTAATTACAAAAGTACCCGAAGAAGTAAGGGTATCAAGCTCCCAACGCTGGGACATTGTTTTAGGTTTATCATTATTAAACAGGGAAGCCACCTGACCAATAGCAGGCATAGCAAATAAAAACACTATAACAATTGCAACCTTCCGAAGAAACAATAAAAAAACAGGCATAGGAATATTTGTTTACTTACAAATATAATTCCTATGCCTGTTAAATTATACTTAAACTATATCGCTTATGTAAAAAGCGAAACGATATAATATACAATTGCAGCAAGTACAGCCGATACCGGTATGGTAAGTATCCATGCCCAAAGAAGGCTGATAGTTACACCCCAACGTACCGCAGATACCCTTTTAGTAACACCTACCCCGATGATAGAACCGGTAATTGTGTGTGTTGTAGATACAGGGATACCTAAATGCTCAGCAGTGTAAAGCGTGATGGCTCCTGCGGTTTCGGCAGCAACACCTTCAAGTGCATTTACCTTAGTGATCTTAGATCCCATTGTTTTTACAATCTTCCAGCCACCACTCATAGTACCAAGGCCTATCATAGCGAAACTGGTTAATGGTACCCATCCGTAGTGAGAAACAAAATATTTAAATGGATCTTCAGCATTTATATAAGCTGCATTACCTGTGTGAATTTCATAGTATATAACCGCCGCACCAATAATACCCATTACTTTTTGAGCATCGTTAGCTCCGTGCCCAAGACTGAATAGTGCCGATGAAACCAACTGTAGCCTCTTAAACCATTTCTCAGCCTTAGAAGGCATAACATTACGGCAAATATTGAGGATAATTATGGTCAGAAAATAGGCCACAAGCATACCAATAAGTGGTGCCGCAAAAATGAATAGGATAATAGGAATAACTTTGGCATAGTTTATAACTGTATTAAGGTCAGCACCCGGTACTGTAAGGGCGTGAGCCAGTGCAGCTCCCATAAAACCACCAATAAGCGTATGCGATGAAGACGAAGGAATACCAAGTTTCCATGTCAATAAGTTCCAGGTAATAGCTGCTATAAGTCCTGCAAGGATAACCTCAAGTGTGATGAAGTCAACACTAACAGTTTTAGCTATAGTATTACCGATTTTAAACTCCCCTACCCAATATCTTGAGATAAAGTAGGCCAGGAAGTTAAAGAAAGCCGCCCAAAGTACTGCCTGAAAAGGTGTAAGAACCTTTGTAGCAACGATGGTAGCTATTGAGTTTGCGGCATCGTGAAATCCGTTGATATAATCAAAGATTAGTGCCAGTATTATAATTACAACTAATAATGTAAACATAAAAAATGCGTTTAGAGGTTATGTTTACGAATGCTTAACAGCAATCGACTCTAGTACATTAGCAACCCCTTTGCATTTATCAGCTGCAGTTTCAAGAGAAGAAAGAACTTCTTTATATTTAATGATGTTCTTGGCATCAGTTTCGTTCTCGAAAATATCAGCAACCGCTTTATCAAATACGTTATCCGATTTATTTTCAAGCTTGTTTATCCTTTTACATGCATCTGTAATACCTTTAAGGTTTTTCATATCCTTTAGGTCTGCAACTGCTGCATGTATAAGCTGAGTACCTTCAAGGGTAATCTCAGTCATTTTACGGATAGACTTTGTAATTTTCTCTACCTGGTACAATCTCATTCTGTTAGCAGCACCATAAAGGTAATCAGCTACATTGTCGATTGCAGTTATAAGCGCGTGAATATCTTCCCTGTCAAACGGAGTAAGGAAGTTACGGCTAAGCTCAAGGTTTGTCTGGTGAGCGATTTCTTCAATAATTCCTTCAAGCTCTTCAATTTTCCTGTAGTAAGCTTCCCTTTCTTCTTTAGGGGCATTAACCGCTTCGTGAAGTGTTTCTGCAAGGATCACAAGGTTAGATGTTGCCTGCTCGAAAAGCGGGAAAAATTTCTTATCTTTTGGTACAAGAAATTGAAAGATACTGTTTAAAGATGCCATATCGTGTTTTTTTTCTGGTGCAAATGTACTTTTCCAATGTTAAGAAATCGTTAAGTGATTATGAAGATGGTATTATTAATCTTAACAAAGCATTAACGAACCAAACTGAACAGATTCGCAATAATTTCTTTTAATATCAAACGTTTTCGTATTTTAGCGCCACGAAAATTGCAAACCGCACACAAATATACATTATTACCATGGATATTAACTTCAATAAAAACGAAGACCATAATAAACTTCTGTTATCCGAATTCAAACAAAAGCTGGCTAAAGTAAAACTTGGCGGCGGCGAGAAAAGAATCGCAAAGCTTCACAGTGAAGGCAAAATGACTGCCCGTGAGCGCATTGAATATCTTTTGGATAAAGACAGTAAAAGCATAGAAATAGGCGCATTTGTAGGCGATGGCATGTATGAAGAGCATGGTGGATGCCCTTCGGGTGGTGTGGTGATAAAAATTGGCTACATCCGTGGCAAGCAATGCATAGTAGTCGCCAATGACGCTACCGTAAAAGCCGGTGCATGGTTCCCGATTACAGGAAAGAAAAACCTTCGTGCGCAGGAAATCGCTATGGAAAATCGTCTGCCAATCATCTACCTTGTAGACAGTGCCGGTGTTTACCTGCCATTGCAGGATGAGATATTCCCGGATAAAGAGCATTTCGGCCGTATCTTCCGTAACAATGCCATTATGAGCAGCATGGGTATTACCCAGATCGCTGCCGTTATGGGAAGCTGTGTTGCCGGAGGGGCTTACCTGCCTATCATGAGTGACGAAGCACTGATTGTAGACAAAACCGGTAGTATCTTCCTTGCGGGTAGCTACCTGGTTAAGGCTGCCATTGGCGAAAGCATAGACAACGAAACCCTTGGAGGGGCTACTACACATTGCGAAATATCGGGTGTTACTGACTATAAAGCCAAAGACGATAAAGATGCTCTTGATACCATAAAAAATATTGTAGATAAAATTGGCGATTATGACAAAGCCGGTTATAACCGCATTAAAGCTGAAAAACCGGTATTAGATGAAAAAGAAATCTATGGGGTGCTGCCTAAACTTCGTTCGGAGCAGTATGACATGATGGAAATCATCAAACGCCTTATTGATAACAGCGAATTTGAAGAATATAAAGCAGGATACGGACAAACCATCATTACCGGATATGCACGTATAGACGGCTGGGCTGTAGGAATTGTAGCCAACCAGCGCAAGGTGGTGAAGTCCAAAAAAGGTGAAATGCAGTTTGGCGGTGTAATCTACTCTGACAGCGCCGATAAAGCCACGCGTTTTATTGCCAACTGTAACCAGAAGAAAATTCCGTTGGTATTCCTTCAGGATGTTACCGGATTCATGGTAGGCTCTAAATCAGAACATGGCGGAATCATTAAGGATGGTGCTAAAATGGTAAATGCCGTAAGTAATTCGGTAGTACCTAAATTTACAGTAGTAGTAGGTAACTCTTATGGTGCGGGTAACTATGCCATGTGTGGTAAGGCTTATGACCCAAGGCTGATTTTTGCGTGGCCGAGTGCCGAGCTTGCCGTTATGGGCGGAACACAGGCGGCAAAAGTATTGCTTCAGATAGAGGCATCATCACTTAAAGCAAGAGGCGAAGAAATAACTCCTGAAAAGGAAGCTGAACTGTTCGACAAGATAAAAGCTAAATACGATGCTCAGGTATCGCCATACTATGCTGCATCAAGATTGTGGACAGATGCCATAATCGATCCGCTTGATACAAGAAAATGGATCTCGATGGGTATCGAGGCCGCTAACCACGCTCCTATCGAAAAACCATTTAACCTTGGAGTGATTCAGGTATAATCTGTTATAATTTTAGTTTTCAGGCAATAGTCTGTTATAAAAATACAATCCCGGTTACAATTTGAATTTGTGACCGGGATTTACTTTATCTTTAAAGCCTTAAACTAAACTACTAAATGAAAACTTTACTAACTAAACTGCTGCTTTTGCTGGCGGTCTTTAGCTGTTGGTCCCAACCCAAAGGGAAAATAGTTAAGATTGACGGCTTTAAGTCAAAATTTGTGCAGGCGAGAAACATAGAAATATGGCTGCCTGCCGGCTATGATGCCAATACAAAAATCAAATATCCTGTGCTCTACATGCAGGATGGGCAAAACGTATTTAATGCTGCTACATCTATGCATAAAATCGCCTGGGAAGCCGATCTTACTGCCGAAAAGCTAACTGCCGTCCATAGGATCGAGCCATTTATCATCGTAGCTGTCTGGAATACTGAAAATCGCTATATGGAATATTTTCCCGAAAAAGCATCCCTCAATTTTAATGATCAGAACAAACAGGTATTTCCAACTGCTGTAAAAGATGTAAATCCTAAAAACACTGAGCTTTTAGGCGACGAATACCTTAAATTCTTAACTCAGGAACTGAAGCCCTACATAGATAAAAAATACAGGACTAAACCCGACACCGCTAACACGGCTATTTGCGGGAGTTCTATGGGTGCGCTTATATCACTATATGCATTATGTGAATATCCTGAGGTATTTGGTGAAGCGGCATGTCTTTCTACCCATTGGACATTAATGCCTGACGCACCACGATCTCCGTTTACCAATGCTTTAATGAAATATATTGATGAGCATTTACCATCGCATGAGAATCATCGTATTTATTTTGATTATGGTACAAAGACAATTGATCATTACTATGGAAATTATCAGGATGGTGTAAATACTATACTTAAAAACAAAGGCTATACAACCCAAAACTGGTCTACAAAAAAATTTGAAGGTGCTGCCCATACCGAAAAGGACTGGCAGGAACGCTTTGATGAAGTGTTGTTGTTTTTATTTAAACCGGAAGAAAAAAAGGAAAAGAAACCACTTCAAAAAAATGTTGCCAAGAGAAGCTAAACAAAAACAACCGGACTGCAATCCGGTTGTTTTTGTTTATTATAGAAACATTTTAATTTGTAATTTGGTGATATGAAATTATCAGAAAACGAATTACAGGAACTTGCCCGCCAGCTACGCTGCCCCGATGGAGAAAGCGGGCTAAAAGTGGGCGAAATGATGAATTTTACCAATAGTAATATTATCAGCAAAGCTATTGAAAGCCTTAACCTTAAAGATGGTGACACCGTACTTGAGATAGGTCCCGGCAACGGAGCTCATGTAAAGGATATTGTAAGCAGAGCCAATGTTGGATACTTTGGTATAGACATTTCTGAGACCATGATAGCTGAAGCCGAAAAATTGAATGCCGATCTTTATAATGCGGCTTTCTACCTCACAAACGGCGAACATATCCCGTTTAGTGAAAACCATTTTGATGCTGCTTTTACCTGCAACACCATCTATTTCTGGAAAAACCCACAGGAATATGCCAATGAGATTGCCAGAGTACTACAGCTTGGGGGAATTATTTCTATCGGGTTCATTCCCGAAAGTACTATGCAGAAGATACCTTTTGCCAAATATGGTTTTACGCTTTATGACATTGAAACTGTCAGTAAACTCATGGAGGATGCAGGACTTAGTGTAATTGCTGCCAATACAGATACAGAAATGGTTATGAGTAATAGTGGTGAACAGATAGAAAGGGAATTTGTGATACTGACTGCAAAAAAGCAATGAATAGTGTAACAATTCTTTCATTCAGACACTAATAAGCAAACCAACCACTATGAAAAAAGCCTTTATTGCTGCAATACTATTATCGGGCATATATAGTGCCACTGCGCAAACCTACACCAGACGTGACAGCCTGCAGGGCGGACTTCGTCCTGAGCGTACTAACTTTGATGTGCAGCGTTATGACCTCAACATAAAGATTGATCCGGACAACAAATTCATTTCAGGATATAACGATATTACCTTTAAAGTTGTTGAGAACACCTCGAAAATTCAGCTCGATCTGTTCGAGAACATGAAGATTGACAGCATTGTGGTAAAAGGCAATAAAACTACTTACAAGCGGGATAATGACGCAGTATTCATTTCCTTTTCTAAACAATTGAAAAAAGGTAGTGAAGAAAAGCTCCGTTTTTATTATTCGGGTAATCCAACGGTAGCCAAAAATGCACCGTGGGATGGCGGTTTTGTATTTAAAAAAGACACAAACGGAAAGCCCTGGGTAGGCGTTGCTGTACAGGGAACAGGTTCAAGCTTATGGTATCCGGTAAAGGATCACCAGACGGACGAACCGGACAGTGGCGCAACTATAAAAGTGGCAGTACCTAACGGGCTGATGAATGTTTCTAACGGACGCTTTAAAGGCAGTGAAGACCTGAAAAACGGATATACCCGCTGGGACTGGGAAGTAAAGAATCCTATCAACAATTACGATATTACCGTGAACGTTGCCGATTATGTTCATATTCACGATAAGCTTAATGATCTTGACCTGGATTATTATGTGCTTCGTGATAATGAACAAAAAGCCCGCAAACAGTTTGAAGAAGTTAAGCCTATGCTGGAATGCTTTCAGTCGAAGTTTGGCAAATACCCGTTTGAAGAAGACGGTTACAAACTGGTAGAAACGCCTTACCTGGGTATGGAACACCAAAGTGCTGTCGCATATGGCAATTATTATAAAAAGGGTTATATGGGTTATGATATGACCGGTACCGGTGTAGGAATGCTGTTTGATTATATTATTATCCATGAAACTGGCCATGAATGGTTTGGTAACAGTATTACCTCTAAAGACATAGCCGATATGTGGATTCACGAAGGTTTTACCACCTATAGTGAAACGGTTTATGTAGAATGCCTTTATGGTTATGAAAAAGCCATGCAATACATAGGCGGACAGCAGAAAAACACGGAAAACCGAAAGCCAGTAATAGGTGTTTTTGGCGTAAACAAAGAGGGATCGGGTGATATGTATTACAAAGGTGCCGCTATGCTGAACACCTTGCGCCATGTAGTGAATGACGACAAGAAGTGGTGGGAGATTATCTATAATTATTCCGAAACGCATAAAAAAGATATTATTGATACGGAAACGGTAGTAAATTACTTTAACAAGCAAACCAGTATGAACCTTACTCCTGTTTTTGACCAGTACCTTCGCTATAAAAACATTCCCAAACTGGAAATGAAGCTTGATAACAAGTCATTGCAGTTTCGCTGGGTAACCGATGTTAAAGGCTTTTCTATGCCTGTAGGGATTACGATAAATAACATCCCAAGCCGACTGAATGCCTCCAACGAATGGCAAACGGTTAAGGTAGAAGCAGCAGATATAAATGCGATACAGCTTGAAAAGAATAAGTACTATGTGAAACTTGAGAAGATGTAAATGAATAGAAAAACACCTTATAAGTCAGATGCCATAATCGTTCCGGAATCATTCAATATCGGTCACGGAATATTGCGATTGAAAGGACTGGAAGAAGAGATTACAGTAGAATTTCAGGGAACTGCTTATATGGAAATGCCACGATTCCTAAACGGATTCGAAATATCCGAATTGAATGAAAGTGAACGAAGTGACTTATTGGTCCGAAGACCTGAATTAAATCCTGACATAACAAACTTTTACAAAATAGTAAGCGGAAATGATAGCTACTGTATTGCAAGTTTATCTTTCAGAGTCCTCGACAACCGTACAGCATAAAGTAAAAAGACAGCTAATCGCTGTCTTTTTACTTTTATTTGAGTTGTTAGAGTACTGCGACCTGCCTGCCGGTAGGCAAGCTGCCAACTAATTAAACTGCTTCCTCAAGCGTTTTATCTCTTATTATCTTACCTGAGACTGTTTCGGCGAATTTAGGCACGAACAGTATTTCTTTAGGTTTTTCGAACTTGCTTAGTTTTTTAAATACTTCTTCATCAGGCGTAAAAGATTCACCCTCGATGACAAGAACAAGTTTTTCACCCAATTCTTCATCAGGAACACCTTTTACAAAGAAACGCTGGCTGATTTTTGTAGAAAGCTTCTCTTCTATCTGTTCCGGGAAAAGTTTTACTCCGCCGCTGTTTATCACGTTATCATGACGGCCTAGCCAGATAAAATGAGTATCATCAAGCACTTTCACAACGTCGTTAGTCACAACAGGTTCATCACATATCACATATGGGTCGATTACCAGGCAATGCCTGTCATCCTCGCTTATCCTTACGTTAGGCAAAACGGTAAAGGCTTCCTCGCCTACCCGTTTGGCAGCGATATGCGTTATGGTTTCGGTCATACCATAGGTTTCATATATCTTGGTTGGCAATACCTGTAATTGCTCAGACAACGCCTGGCTTACTTTAGCACCACCCAATATGATTTTCTTTATCTGTTGCAGCCTTTCAAGCGAATGCTGCGCCTGAAGTGGAACCATTGCTGCAAAATCATAATTTTGATCCGTCGGTATAGGTGTAGATGTGGGAGCAACAAGATCCATATCCCAGCCAAGTATAAATGCACGTACCAGCATCATTTTACCAGCTACGAACTGTGTAGGCAGGCAATGTAATACCCTGATACCTGAAGGCAGGTCGAAAAACTCACCTGTAGCCAGTGCAGAATGTATCATAGCGTGTTTGTCTACCCTTATAAGTTTTGGCACACCGGTAGTTCCTGATGTCTGCATCTCAATATAATCCCTCTGGTCAAACCAGTCAAGTATAAAATCGCCTACAGCCTTTTCGAAAGGATAATCACCTTCTTTAATGAAGCTGTATGCAATACGGTTAAGATCATCTTCATTAAGATGAAATCCGTTCAGTTTAAAATTGGGGTGTACAAAATGGTAATCAATATTATTCATGTCCCTGTCCTGTTTGGTTGATTGTTATTTCATTTAGGGGCTGTAAATGTACTCTCCCGGTCAGTTTTTCTTTCCAGTTGGTCCATTTGTATATTCTACTAAAAATAAGCAAAAGAATCGGATAAATAATGATTAGCGGCAATAAAATATCAAAGCCTGCGCTGGGTTCAGATTTATCTTTCAAAATAGAATCTGTCTGCAAAGCCGTCCAGTCAGACGTTACCAATAATGCTGCTATAAGATTGTTTGCGGCATGAAAACCCAGTGCAAGTTCCATACCGTCATCCATAAGGGTTATGACACCTAAAAGGAAACCGGTTCCCACATAATAAAGCAATAATATATAGCCCATCTTCTCAATTTCCGGATTGGCTATGTGCATCAGTCCAAAAATTACCGAGGTAACTATCAGTGCAGTAAGTTTGCTTCTCGAAGCTATGCCGATACCCTGCATCAGGTATCCCCTGAAAAGATATTCTTCAAAGCTGGTTTGTAACGGTATCATGATCACCGATATACAAAACAATATAAGAAATGGTATCAGCCTGAAATTAAGTTCAAAACTCTCGGGGTTGGAAAAATAGGCTCCTACTGTTGTTATTATACTGATGGCTCCCCAAATGCTGAAAGCTGTAAAAACACGTTTCCAGTCTACTTTTGGCCTGGCCGTAGTAAGACTCCTTATACTTTGCTTATTGACATATTTTACCCATAGCAATAAAAGCGTAAGGAATATCGCCATAGGAAGCAGGCTTTCGAACAACACCTGATTGGCTCCTTTGAGTGCTATTTGCTGTTGCATAAGGACATCAACATCAATATCCATCAGCACTACAGCCGCATAATTGATTACCATCAGAAACAGGAAAATAATAGGAATAGGCAGGTATTTTACAATATCAAACTTTTTGCTGTAGGCCTGTTCAATAAACATAATAAATTAAGGTTTTGTTTGCACTAAGGTAGTTCAAAATTTGGTTTATAATAACGACCTTTGCAAAAAGAATAAAATGATTACTATATACCACAATCCACGTTGCAGTAAGTCGCGGGAAGGCCTTCAGCTGTTAGAGCTTGAAGGAAAACCTTTTACAACTGTAAAATACCTTAATGAGCCACTTACTAAAGAAGAATTATCCGACATCATTAAAAAACTGAATATCAAACCCATAGAGCTTGTAAGGCAAAAAGAAGATATTTGGATTAAAAATTATAAAGGCAAAGAACTGAGTGATGGCAAGGTTATTGATATTATGGTGGAACATCCGAATCTGATTGAGCGCCCTATAGTTGTAAATGGGAATAAAGCTGTAGTTGCGCGCCCTGCAGAGAGGATAAAAGAAATACTTTAACCAAAAAACATCACTATTGAGCTGCTTTAGGGCAGCATTTCTAATTTGCTATGAAAAAATTTCAATCATTATTACTATTACTCACATTATTCTGTACCGCTACAGTTTTGGCACAAAGGCCTGACGGTCAGGGAGGCACTCCGGGAGCTTCCGGTGGACCTAAAGTTAAAATTTCCGGGAAACTTATAGAACAGGATACCAAGCAACCTCTTGAGTTTGCTAATGTAATCATTCAGACTCCTGCAAATGTTACCGTAAACGGTGGCCTTACTGATGCGAAAGGCGAATTCAGCCTTGAAGTTCCTGCAGGTATATACAATATTAAATACGATTTCATTTCTTTTAAAACGGTTGTTATACCTAATAAAACCATAACTCAGGATACTGACCTTGGCACTACCGCTATGGCTTCAGACGCTACACAACTTAGCGAAGTATCTATAACTGCGGAACGTTCTACCGTTGAGATCAAACTTGACAAAAGGGTGTATACTGTTGGTAATGATATGATGGTAAGAGGCGGTACTGTAAGCGATGTTCTTGACAATGTACCGTCGGTATCAGTAGATGCTGAAGGTAACGTTGCCTTAAGAGGTAACCAGAGTGTTACTATACTGATTGACGGAAGGCCTTCTAACATGGCCGGAAGCAATGTAGCAGAGGTATTAAGGCTATTACCTGCTGATTCGGTTGATAAAGTTGAAGTTATCACCAACCCATCGGCACGTTATGACGCTGAAGGTGGCGGGGGTATAATCAATATTATCCTTAAGAAAGGTAAAGCTGACGGTTTTAACGGTTCTGTAGTTGCTACTACCGGAGACCCTGCAAATCACGGAATTTCCACCAACCTGAACTTCAGGAGCGAAAACTTCAATATGTTCTCGAATTTAGGGTACAACTACCGTAAAAATCCGGGGAACTCAATGACTAACACAAGATACCTGAATGAGGACAATTCAACGAAAAGCTACACCGACGAAAGCAGGGAAAACGTTCGTGAACGCGAAGGTTATAATGCGAGTTTTGGCCTTGAGTATTTCCTAAGCAAAAAAACTACATGGACCAACTCAGTTAACTTCAGAAGAAATACAGGAGGAAACGATACCGACACTTACTACCAGAATTATGATGCCGGGCATGTATTTACCAATACACG
>QFQM01000326.1 GCA_003243255.1 Flavobacterium psychrophilum
AGAAACAACTTTTACCAAAGCGGCGGCTTTCAAAAACCATATCGTTAATAAATTTAGATTCACCTCCTTCAGTAATCAATTCATTACTGACACCCGAGAAGTTCAGTTCAGCAGTTCCTTTTTTACCGGAAAGATTTTTCACTTTTCGTTCGCTTCCGCTTCGGGCTTCATCGGCAGAAGCATGAAACGGCGGATTACAAAAAGTAAGGTCAAACTTTTCGTCAGTTACTATTACATCTTCAAAAAAGTGCCTTGGGTTATTTTGCAGCCAGCATTTTATCTTACCGAAAAGCTGAGGATTTTTTTCAACAATGGCCTTTGCCGATTCAACCGATTTTTTATCAATATCCACCGCTTTAAAATTCCAGCCATATTCCGTCACACCAAGAATTGGGTAAATACAACTGGCACCTACTCCAATATCCAGACAGGATATCTTCTCACCCGACGGCAATCTCCCAAAATTACTTTCCTTTAGTAAATCGGCCATGTAATGTATATAATCAGCCCTTCCCGGTATTGGCGGAGACAGGTTCACATCGGGAAAATCCCAATTTTCGATACCGTAATAATGTTTTAAAAGTGCCTTATTTAAAAGCTTAACCGCAACAGGATTTGCAAAATCTACAGAGTCATCACCAAATTTATTAGGCTTAACATGATTAGCCAGTTCAGGAACAGCGACTATAAGCGCATCCAGATCATATCGCTCCCTGTTCTTATTTCGGGGATGCAGTGTTGTTTTTTCCTGAGGTTTATTTTCTGATGACATTGTATTTAATTTTCAGCAAATTTAAAACAATAAAACCACAATAGATGACATAATGCATTTATCCAATATTGTAACAAAATCATCAATAAATATTCATTTTTTAACTTAAAATACATTCGGGATTATTATATTCGCGAATGAAAAAATCAGAAAATAATTACTAAACAGTAATGTGCTGATTTTAAAGCTAAACCACCAAAACAATACAATGAAAAAATTAATGACTTTGTTGTTAGCAAGCGTCGGCTTGCAAATGACAGCACAGCAGTGCTGGAAAAGTGTTTCCTCCGGAGACAATCATTCACTTGCCATTGGCCAAAACGGAACACTATGGGTATGGGGAGAAAATTCTTCAGGCCAGTTGGGAGATGGCACTACTTCAACCAAATTTATACCTACCCAAATTGGTACCGCTACAAACTGGGAGATGGTTTCGGCCGGAGAAGATTATTCGGTGGCCAAAAAAGCGGACGGTACGATCTGGGCTTGGGGTGATAACTATTATGGACAAATAGGTAACGGATCTGCCAATTACCCAACTGTACCTACGCAGATAGGCTCTGTAACAACATGGAAATCCGTTGCTGCGGGATATTCTCACACTGCTGCTATTAGAAATAATGGTACACTTTGGGCATGGGGAGATAATTACGACGGACAATTAGGAAATGGAAACACAACAGATACTTCTTCGCCAGTTCAGATTGGTACTGCTACCGACTGGAAAAGCGTTGTAGTAGGAAACAGCTTTACAGTTGCTTTAAAGAACAACGGAACGCTTTGGGCATGGGGAGATAACGACTATGGACAGCTAGGCGACGGAACCAATACATCTAAAACTACTCCAACTCAAATTGGAACACTGACCACGTGGCAGGAAATTGAAGTGGGTTCAAGCCATGTTATTGCAAGAAAATCTGACGGTACGATCTGGAGCTGGGGTTACAACAGCAACGGCCAGCTTGGAAAAGGCAATACAACAAACAGCAATACACCGACACAAATAGGTACTGCCACAAACTGGAAAACTATCGCTGCAGGTTATGCACATACCCTTGCCGTAAAAACTGACGGCAGCCTTTGGGCATGGGGTGATAACTATGACGGTCAGGTAGGCGATGGCACATCGAACGATAAAACTACACCAACTCATATTGGATCTGCAACCGACTGGGAAGCCGTTTCCGGAGGCGGCGATTTTACTATTGCTAAAAAAACAGACGGTTCATTCTGGAGCTGGGGTCATTACAGCAGCGGAAGTTTAGGACTTGACAATAATACAATTAACGACGTATTAGTACCAATGGCTATAGATTGTCCTCAAAGCTTATTCATTCCTGAAATGTGCTGGAAAGAGGCTGTAAGCGGACTTAATCATTCGATAGCAATTAAATCTGACGGAACACTTTGGGGATGGGGTAAAAATAATTATGGGCAATTAGGCACAGGAACGAATACTGATGCTACTGAACCAAAACAAATTGGAGGAGCAAGCAACTGGAAATCAATTGCAACAGGAGCTAACCATATGGTTGCCATCAGAACCAACGGAACACTTTGGACATGGGGTTATAACAGCTATGGACAATTAGGCGACGGTACTGCCGTAACTTTCAGAAATACTCCCCTACAAATTGGAACCGGTACCGACTGGGTTAAAGTTATTGCCGGAGAAGAGTTTACCTTAGCTATTAAAGCTAACGGAACATTATGGGGATGGGGAAGAAATAATTACAACCAGCTAGGAAACGGAACCTATTATAATGAAAACGTTCCTGTACAAATTGGAACTGCGACAAACTGGCAAAGTATTGCCGCAGGTCAGTACCATTCATTAGCTGTTAAAACCAACGGTACACTTTGGGCATGGGGAAGAAATAACCAGGGACAATTAGGTGACGGCACATTAACGAACAGAGATGAGCCGGTACAAATTGGTTCTGCGACAAACTGGCAATCAGTTAGTGCGAGTGAGGTGCACTCGATAGCAAAAAAATCTAACGGAACGCTATGGTCTTGGGGAGATGGTTTTGATGGAAAGCTGGGACATAATTCTTTTGACGACATGCTTGTTCCTACACAAATTGGCACAGCAACAAACTGGTTAATCGCTTCAGCCGGAAATATGCACACAATGGCATTAAAGAGTGATGGTACACTTTGGGGCTGGGGTAATAATACTTATGGGCAACTTGGTAATAACTCAATTACATCTACACAATCTCCGGTACAAATCGGAACTGCTACCGGATGGAAGAGCATTTCTGCAAGCAGATATAACGGAATTGCAGTAAAAACGGAGAATTCTTTATGGGCATGGGGTTCAAATTATGACGGTCAGGCCGGAAACGGAACAACCGATTATCTATTATCTCCCGAAAGCCTTGGATGCTATGATTCAGTTATTCTAGGCACAGAAGATTTTGAAACCGCAGATAATAAACTGGTAGCCTACCCTAACCCGGTTAGGGAAATACTTAACATTTCACTGGATAATGAGATCTCTTCCGTTTCAATCTATAATTTGTTAGGACAGGAAGTCATTACAAAAACAATAAATGCCAATGAAGGCAGTATAGATGTTTCAGCTTTAAGTACAGGAACTTACATTGTAAAAGTACAGGCAGGAAACCAGGTAAAAAGCATAAAGGTTATAAAAGAATAAATAATTAGTAATTGCATCCGGATTTAATGAATCCGGATGCTCACTTTATTTAAAAGCCATACAACCAATCATTCATAACACCAAAATCACAAATGAAAAAAATAATATTTTCCCTGCTTGCAATGGCAGGTATCTATAGCAACAGTAATGCACAAGGATTTGCGAGCCCTGCACAACAATGGAATTTACCGGCTGTTCTTGATGACTATGAGCACCGTTTCGCTGATACTGACCACGTTGTTGTCGACATGAACGGAGACGGAAAACCGGACCTTGTTCACACTGAAAACCCGGCAACCAATGGTACTGCAGATACATTCTTAAACGGTCAGCAAAAATACTGGAAAGTATACCTGAATACAGGCACAGGATTCAGCGCAACTGCCACGCAATGGAACTTACCGGCAGTTCTTGATGGCTATGAGCATCGATTTACTGATACTTATCACGTTGTGGTAGATATGAACGGAGACGGAAAACCGGACCTTGTTCACACTGAAAACCCGGCAACCAATGGCACTCAGGATACATTCTTAAACGGTCAGCAAAAATATTGGAAAGTATACCTGAATACAGGCTCCGGATTCAGTGCTACAGCAACACAATGGAATTTACCTGCTGTTCTTGATGATTATGAGCACCGTTTTGCAGATACTGACCACGTTGTGGTAGATATGAATGGCGATTTAAAACCGGATTTAGTTCATACTGAAAACCCGGCAACCAATGGTACTCAGG
>QFQM01000034.1 GCA_003243255.1 Flavobacterium psychrophilum
CTGAACACTGAACACTGAACACTGAACACTGAACACTGAACACTGAACACTGAACACTGAACACTGAACACTGAACACTAAATCACTATATCGCCTCAAAAAGTTTCCCCGGCAGCGGACGGATAACTCCCTTCAGTTCCATATTAAGGAGAAGTGATGATATTTTAAAGATGGGCATATCACATTCGAGGGCAATAATATCCATCAGTTCTTTTCCATGCTTTTGCAGATAATCATACACCTTTTGCTCATCATTTTCCAGCACAACGAACAATTGTTTCTGTACCGGTTTTTTCTTTTCCTCTTCCAGCTGCCAGTTGAGCATATAGATAAGGTCGGCAGCATCGGTAAGCACATTGGCGCGCTGGCTCTTTATTAGGTTATTGCAACCCATGCTGTATTTATCGGTTATGCGCCCCGGAACGGCAAACACATCGCGATTGTAATCGTTGGCAATATTGGCCGTTATGAGTGAGCCACCTTTATCAGCGCTCTCTATAATAATAGTAGCTTCGCTTAGTCCTGCCACAATGCGGTTACGTTTTACAAAGTTTTCCTTGTCCGGATTGGAGGTGCTCCAAAACTCAGTCATAAAGCCACCATTCTCCTCCATTTTGGAAACGTACTTTTTATGCACTTTCGGGTAAACCTGGTTCAGCCCGTGAGCTACAACCCCAATGGTCTGCAATCCCAGTTCCATGGCAACAGTATGCGCATGGATATCTACACCATAGGCAAATCCGCTTATGATCACCGGATTGAGCGGAGAAAGGTCTTCGATAAGTTTACGGCAAAAGTCTGAACCATAGGATGTCATCTGGCGCGTACCTACAATGCTTATGGTTTTACGGTTCTCCAGATTGATATTCCCTGAAGTGAACATTACAACAGGGCCGTCTATGCAGTGCTTTAGCCTGTCGGGATAAGCTGCCTCCTGATAATATAAAGGAGTAATACCGCTGTCGGCAATAAATTTCATTTCGGCTTCAGCCAGTTTAAAAGTGTCGGCTTTTTTAAGGCTGTTATATACAACATCCCCAATACCTTCTATGGCGGTTATCTGTGATTTTTTTGCTTTGAAAACAGCTTCGGCAGAACCTAAATGGTTAATAAGCCTTTTGGCGACGATATCGCCTACACCCTCTACGCGCATCAGCGCAAGGGTATTAAGTAATTCAAAATCAGTCATTAATCGGTTTTATATGGCGTTTATCGGATTCTCTGGCGTTGTTAATAAAAATTGTGAATAAAATTTTGCAACTTGCGTCGAATTGTTAATTTTGTTGTTATGATGATAGAAAAACACATATCGGCTTTATTGTATCGCTACCAGTGCGTTAGCGTTCCCGGCTTCGGCGCATTTCTTACAGAAACACAACCGGCGCAGCTTAACAATGACACCTATACTTTCTATCCTCCAAAAAAACTGATTTCATTCAATGCGAATTTAAAAAATAATGACGGGCTTTTAGCCAATCATATCGCATTACAGGAAAAAATTTCTTACGACCAGGCTGTTGCCAGTATTTCACAGGCTGTTGAGAACTGGAACAATAGGCTGCAAAACTGGGAAACCCTTATCCTTAAGAACCTGGGCACCATTGCCCACAACATAGAAGGCAATGTTGTATTTACACCGGACACACCGGTAAATTACCTTGCTGAGGCATTTGGGCTTACCAATGTTATTTCTCCGGCAATAAAAAGGGAAGAGCTTAAGGCTGTTGCCGAAAAAGTGGAAGAAATGGTACCGGTTGTATTTACCCCTGAAAGAAAAAGAAGTTATTCTTACCTTAAATATGCTGCGATATTTGTTGTAATGACAAGCGCAAGCGGTGCTGGCTTTAAAGTATACCGCGACCATGATATTGCTCAACAGACCCTGCTTGTAGAGCAGTCGGTACAGGAGCAGCTAAACGAAAGAATCCAACAGGCTACCTTCTTTATAGAAGCACCAATGCCTGCCGTTTCCCTTCCCGTTAGAGAAGAAAGCACCTCTACTTATCCGTATCATGTTGTTGCCGGCGCTTTCAAAAGCGAGGAAAATGCACAAAATGCAGTAAACGAACTGGTTTCTAAAGGCTATAATGCACGAAAACTGGGTAAAAACAAATTTGGGCTTTACCAGGTAGGTTACGGAAGCTTTAAAACCTATGCCGAAGCTCAGGCTAAAATGAATAAGATAAAACAAACCGAAAACAGCGATGCCTGGCTTTTGGTAAAAGAATTATAAAATTGAATCTCCCTTCTGGGAGATTTTTTTTGCACCTGCATCTGCACTATCTTTGCAAAAAAAAACGCATGCACGCAAAATATCCTTCTGACTCGATTTGTATCATGACCGACCTGGTTCTGCCGGGCGAGACCAACCCGCTTAACAACCTTTTTGGTGGAGAATTACTGGCCCGTATGGACCGTGCCGCAAGTATTGCCGCCAGAAGGCATTCGCGCAGGATTGTTGTTACTGCATCCGTAAACCACGTAGCTTTTAACCGTGCTATTCCTTTAGGAAGCGTTGTTACGGTTGAGGCAAAAATATCGCGCACTTTTAAAACGTCAATGGAGGTGTTTATTGATGTATGGATTGAAGACCGCGAAAGCGGCATAAGGCATAAAGCCAACGAAGCGATCTATACTTTTGTAGCCGTTGACGAAACAGGGAGGCCGGTTGAAGTACCAACCATCGAGCCGCAAACCGAAATTGAAAAACAACGCTATGATGCTGCACTAAGAAGAAAACAGCTCAGCCTGGTGCTGGCGGGTAAAATGAACCCACACGAAGCAACAGAGCTGAAAGCTTTATTTATATAAAAAAGAAACCCTCACAATTGTGAGGGTTTCTTTTTTATCTCGTTATCCATGATTCCGGATTCTGGAACTTGGAGTTTTGGGACACATAGAATCGTAATACTGTTTTACCCGAAGGATAAGTATACACCTGACCAATGGTTTCTGAAGTCGTAACTTTATCCCCAACACTTACATTTACCGATCCGAGGTTAAAGTAAATGGTCATGTAATCACCGTGCCTTATGGTAACTGCTTTTGTACCGGCAATTATCTGAACAGCCGTAACCTCACCATTATAAACAGCCCTTACCGCGCTGCCTTTGTTCGTTGTAATTTCAATGTAGTTATTCTCTACAACAACATCATTGTCATACGGACTTTCATGTTTTCCAAATCGCGCTGAAAGATATCCTTCACGTACCGGCCACGGCAATTTTCCTTTATTGGCCACAAAACTATTGGCAAGCAGTTTCTCTTCCTTGGTCAGAACAATTTTGTTAGGCTCTTTTTTAGCGGCAGCTGCAATCTCTTTTTTCTCAGCAGCAGTCGAAGCTTTTGCGGCAGCTTTTTTGTTGGCCGCAGCAATCGCATCCCTTATCGCTTTTTCTATTTTCCTGTCTATATCTTTTGCTTCCTGTTGTTTTTTCCTGATTTCAGAAGCATATTTTTTCTTGTCTTTACGGATGGCTTTTACCAGTTTCTCCTGTTCCTGCTTGTCGCTTTCAAGATCCTTTTTTTGCTTTTCACTTTCAACCAGCAACACTTCTTTTTCTTTCTTTTGACTGGACAATGCTGTTACCCTTAATTCAAGCTCGGCCATTTTAGAACGGATCTCATCACCCTGTACTTTCCTGAAACTGGCATACTGTTTCATGTACTGCATACGCTTGTAGGCCTGAAGGAAATTCTCTGACGAAAGTATGAACATGATACGGCTTTGCTCTGACCTGCTTTTATAAGCTTTCACCACCATATTGGCATAATCTTCCTTCAGCACTTTAAGCTCCCTGTTAAGCTGATTGATGCTCAACTGATTGGTGTATATATCATCGGTAAGCAAACGGGTTTGCTTTGCCGTTGTACTTATAAGCCTTTCGCTAAGTTTTATTTTTGTGCTGTTTTCCTCAATCTTGCCAAGCACCGATTTTTCTTTGGTCTTGCTTTGAGACTCCAGATTTTGCAATTCTTTCATTTCCTTAAGGATCTGAGCCTTGCGCTGTTCCAGTTTTTTACGCTGATCAGTCTGGCCATAGCCAAAAACGGTAAAGCCTAAGAAAAAAATAATAACGAAAAATCTGGTCATGTCTGGTGTTGGTTTAGTCTATAAAAATCTGGTCGTATCCTTCAGGAACCTCATACGGAAACGTAAGGTTCTCATCAAAGGTGGCCGAATTATATTCTATATTAAGGTTTACTATGTCTTTTTGTTCCGCTTCAATTTTTATGGTTGCCGGAAGAACCGCTTTAGGATATTCCCTGTATGACGGGTATTCTATCTGCAGGCTGCGTGGATCCATTCCCGCCTGGCTTACGATTTCCTTCTTAAGGAAATAATTTGCCCCTTCAAACAAGAAAAGCTTGCTGATGGCCGACCTGTCCACAGACTGTAATTTGTGCTGTCCGTTTTCGAGTGAAGCCGCATATTTTCCTTTACTAAGATCATAAATGGCATTGCCCAAAAGCATATTCTGCACTTTTGCGAAGTCAAGTTCTGTACCCAGCCATTTGCTTAATGCAGCATAATTACCGTCAAAGTAAGTCCCTGAAATTTTTTCATAATAACTTACTCTTGTAGGCGTGATCATTGCTTTGGCTAAATTAAATCCAAGTGCTCTTACACTTACCAGGATAATCTCATCCTTCTTAATCCTGATCTCTGCGTTTACGCTTTGTTTTGTCTTTTTGTCCTTGTAGTCAACCGATGCCTTAACCAAAAGGGTTTTGAAATCTTTAGCATTTTTATAATGCCCGTCTACAATTTCCTTTACCGCTTTTTCTTCACCGGCGCTGCCTTCAGAGACAACAGCTTTCTGAGCTGTCTTACACGATGCAAGTGATAGCATTGCGATTGTTATGATAAGTATCTTTTTCATTAATTGCTTTTCGATTTTTCCAGCTTAGCCTGACGCTGAGCCATTTCATTTTTCTTTTTTGAATCACCTAATGCTGTATAAGTATCTACGAGCTGTTTTGCAATTCTCAGTTCAAGTTCCGGGTCTTCTACTACAAAATCGATACCCGTTTCAAGATTGTCTTTTGCTTTAGCATATTGCTTTAGCTGATTTGACGCCAGTCCGGCAAAATAATACAACCTTGCCTGCGTAGGATATAACCCTATATACTCTTCCGATTTTTTAAGCAGTTTGTCATATTGAGCCGCCTCAGTATACGTATACAATAGTAATTCAACCGTTTCTATATCATCCGGTTTTTGTGAAAGTCCGCGTTCAAAATATTTTATCGCTTCCGGATACCTGTTTTTACTGAAGAAGAATTTACCTATCTCTTTCGGTACGTTCACCTGTTTGTCGTCTTCAAAATATCCTATCGCCTTATCAAGGTCACCCATATACTGCGCGTTGTTCGAAGCAAAAATCAGGAACTCATTCAACACCCTGTGCTTTATCTTACGGTCTATCTTTTTACTGTCCAATACCCTGAACATTGATTCGGCCGCTTTTTTTCCGTCGTTATTATTCAGGTTAAATTTGAACAGGCTTACCTGTGCCCAGTCTGATCCCGGAATTTCCTTCTCGAGTTTCTTGGCAACTTCCTGAGCTTTTTGTTCCTGATTGCTTTCAGAATACAGATAGATAAGCTCAAGATAATTAGACTCCTCTTTTGGATTTTTCTTTATTGCCTCTTCAAGAGTTTCCTTCTGCGGTTTTTTGTATTTGCTGTCACTCAATATCTGCAGCTTGTACATTTCACGCTTTTCTGACATCCCAACCGTTTGTTCCATCTCGTTGATAAGATCCAGAGCTTTGTCAAATTGTTGGGTGTACATGTAAAGCGATACCAGATCTTCCTGATAAAATTCCTTTCTCCATTCCGTAAGCTTTTGCACTACGGGAATCGATTTGTTGAAATCTTTAGTTTCATAGTACACATCATACAGGCTCTGCCAATACCAGCGGTTTTTAGGATCAAGGTCGCGAGCTTTCAGAAATGCTTTTTCTGCCTCCGGGTAATTTTTCAGCGAAAGGTAATTTTTACCCAGCTCATGAAGTATTACCGGATTTTGCGGTTCTTTAGCCAGGCATTTTTCCAGTGACTTTATCGCTTTATCATAATTCTCGATACCCTTTTGCTTCAGTGCCTCAAAAAAGTTATTTTCAAACTCATCATTAGCCAATGCCACCTGATCCGGCTCTTTAGGCTCCTGAGCATGCAAAGCCACGGGAAGCAATAATGAACCCGACAGCAATGCTCCGCAAAAAAGTATCTTACATTTCATATGTCTTTATTCTATAACTGAATAGTCACCAATACTGATACTGGTGAACTTACCGTTAAATGCCGCATGGTTGCCTATCATACCGTTATCAAGAACGGCATTGTTAATAGTAGCATGCGTTTGCACAAGGCTGTTTTTTATAATAGTGTTCTCTACATGAGAATTGTCCCCTAATGAAACATATGGCCCGATGGTAGAATTTTTAAGCACTACATTTTCTCCAATAAAACACGGAGGGATGATAGTGCTGTTTTCCATCTTTACCGTAGCCGATACGAGGTTCTCCCCATCTGCATTAAGGAAGCCCAGCATACGTGAGTTGGTTTCAACGGTTACATTCTTGTTACCGCAGTCCATCCACTCGTCTACTTTACCCGGAACAAATTTCATGCCTTTCTCTTTCATATTCTCAAGAGCATCGGTAAGCTGGTACTCGCCACCTTTAGTAACATTGTTGTCTAACAGGTACTGAAGCTCTGCACGAAGTGTTTCTCCGCTCTTAAAATAATAGATTCCAATGATTGCCAAATCAGAAACAAAATCCTTTGGCTTCTCAACAAAATCAACGATCTCGTTTTTGTCATTAAGCTGTACCACACCAAAAGCGCTTGGATCTTCCACCTGTTTTACCCAGATAACACTGTCGGCTGTAGTATCTAACGTAAAATCGGCTCTGAAAAGTGTATCAGCATAAGCCACAACCACCGGCCCGCTGATAGATTCTTTAGCACTCATAATGGCATGGGCAGTACCCAGCGGCTTCTCCTGATAGTAGATTGAACCTTTTGCACCTAGCTTTTCAGCAATAGCTACAAGGTCGGTTTCTACCTGAGTGCCAAAATCACGGCTCACGATAAAAGCGATCTCTTCTATTTTCTGGTTAAGTACTCCGGCAATATCTTCAACCAGTCGGTGAACGATAGGTTTTCCGGCAATAGGAATAAGCGGTTTTGGAACTGTAAGCGTATGTGGGCGAAGGCGCGAACCTCGTCCTGCCATAGGAACTATAATTTTCATTTAGTTGTAAGTTTGTTTGTTATTTAACCCCGGTACTGCCAAAGCCTCCCTCGCCGCGTGAAGTTTCAGTTAGTACTTCAACTTCATTCCATTCAGCGCGCTCGTGTTTAGCAATAATCAGCTGTGCAATCCTTTCTCCGTTTTCAACAGTAAAAGGCTCATTCGATAAATTTACTAAAATTACCCCAATCTCACCTCGGTAATCGGCATCAATAGTTCCCGGACTGTTCAAAACCGTTACACCTTTTTTGGCAGCCAGTCCGCTTCTTGGCCTAACCTGCGCTTCATAACCAATAGGAAGTTCTATGAATAATCCTGTTTTTACGATAGCCCTGCCCAACGGCTGCAATACGATTGGCTCTTCTATATTAGCACGCAAATCCATTCCTGCCGAAGCTATAGTCTCATAGTTTGGCAATGCATGTGCCGATTTATTGATGATGTTGATTGTCATTATATAATTTGTAATCTGTTATTTCCTGTTTAAAATACGTTGCAGCGTTTCTTTCTCCCCTTTGTAAATAATAGCCATTAAAGCTATGATTGATAGTATCCCGAATATATAGGTTTCTCTCAATACAGGCACATAAAACGATATTGCCGAAAGTGTTATCGACATACCCAGATACAGGCTTATCTTTTTCATGTCATACGGAATGGGGTAATATTTGTTCCCAAAGTAAAATGATAGTAGCATCATCGTTCCGTATGCCGAAATGGTCGCGATTGCCGACCCCATATAACCCATATGAGGAATCAAAAAATAATTGAGTACTATAGTAACTATAGCTCCCGCAATGGAAATATTAGCACCCACTTTAGTTTTATCTGATAGTTTATACCAAACCGAAAGGTTAGAATATATACCCAGGAAAAAGTTGGCAAGAATGATTAACGGAACCACATCCATACCTTCCCAATACGATTTATCCCTAAGCATAAGCATTTTTAAAACATCGGCAAAAACAACAACACACAAAAGGATTAACGAACCGAAAATCACAAAATATTTTGTGATGGTTGCATAGGTATTTCTTGCATTTTCATGTTGAGCATGACTGAAGAAAAACGGTTCGATCCCTAAGCGGAAAGCTGTTGTAAATAAGGTCATAAATACAGCCAGCTTATAACAGGCCGAATAAATACCTATCTGAATTTTTATATTGTCTTCAGAAAGCGGAAGGAATGCTTTCAGGAAGAATCTGTCAAATGTTTCGTTGATAACAAAGGCCAGTCCAGCTATCATAACCGGCAGGCTGTATCGCATCATCTTTCGCCAAAGCGAAACATCAAAATGCCATTCGGTTTTAACATAGTGCGGAATCAGCACAACCAGTGTAAGCATACTCGCAATAAGGTTCGATACAAAGATGTACCCTACCTGAAAATCGTCTACATATATGGTTGACCAGAAACTTTCAGGATGTGATTTTGCAATGCCTTCAAGATATACCAGAAAAAATACATTGAACAAAAGGTTTACGGCAACATTACCAATCTTTATCGCTGCATACAGTAACGGCCTGCCTTCTGCCCTTAATTTAGAGAAAGGTACAATTACCAGCGCATCAAGCACCAGTATCCATATGGTATAGGTGACATACTCCACATCCAGGTCTCCGGCCTCAGCAAGGTATTTACGACCCAAAAGCGCAATACCCAAAAATGCAATTGATGACCAAAAAAGCGATATAGTAGATGTGCTTATTACATTCTTTTTAGCGTCTGAACTGTAAAACCTGAAAAAAGCGGTCTCCATACCATATGCAAGGATAACATTTAAAAATGCCATACCTGCAAAGATAAGTGCCTGCTCACCATACTCCTTTTCAGGAAGCACATCGGTATAAAGAGGAGTTAGCGAAAAGCTGAATATTCGGGGTACAACCGTGGCTATACCATATATGGCCGTTTGCTTAAAAAGGTTTTTATATAAGCTCAAAGAGTGGTTTGTTTTATGTTATAACAAAAATAGGTATATTTTGCAGGATTATGAAGCTTTCTTTTTTATAAACCACAAATTACAAATTGATAATACTGATACTGAATTTTCCACATACTATTCCAGTACCTTGCACGGATTATTCCCTGTAATATGCGTATACGTTTAAGCCTTATTTTTTTACCTTCTTCCCTTATTTGTTCCGGCACAAAACCATCCTTTAACAACAAAAAAAACATCAACATCGACCAGGTATGATGTTACATACACCGATCATTACTCCTGGCTGGAAATAATGAACAGCCCCGAAACCATGACCTGGGTTAAAGCCCAAAATGATTTTTCCGAGGCCCATAATACAACCATATCCAAAAGTGTATTTCCGTTACCAACATTAAAAAAATACAATGCCAAAACGCAGTACCGTATCCCTGTCTCCAAAGGAAAGTACTATTATACGGCAACGGCAAAATATCTCGCTTATCAAAAGGAAATTGACTCCCGTCCGATAAAGCTTATAGATGCCAATTATATCCTTAGGGATTCTGTCGCATCAATCGATGAATTTTACCCTTCGCATACCTCCAGATATATTGCTTACACTATCTCACCCAATGGCAGCGACCTGCACCAGCTTAGGTTTGTTTCTCCTGATAACGGAAAGCATCTCCCCGAAATAATCCGTAATATCCGTTTTACTAATATTGCATGGCATAAAGATGAAGGTGTGTATTACCGAAAAAGCAGTAACACTTCCGGTTTTGCCATAGATTCTACTTACAGGATGTATTACCATAAAATCGGAACAAGCACTACCGACGATAAATTGCTCTTCGACACCTCAAAATCCACAAACCTTTTTAACTTCTTTGCTGATGAGAAAAATCAAAGTCTGTATATTTTAGAACGTGACCGAAAGAGTTCTGCCATGAACTACTATTATCTTAATCCTGGAGAGGCCAATCCTGTTAAGTTTCTTACTACAAACAGTGAAACTTTTACAATTACCGGAACGCGCAGTGATACCCTGTTTATTAGTTCCAAGCTCAGCAATTGGGGCGATGTCCGGTATTTTAGCAGAGACAATCCGGAAAAAATAAAAATACTTATAGACGAAAAACCCCGACAGTTACTTACCGACAGTTACTTTTACAAGGACAGGATTTTATGCAGATACCGTACAGACAACGAATCGTATATCGCATTATATGATTATACCGGAAAATTGGTAAAGAAAATACAGGGACCTAAAGGTATGGATGTGTCCCTTTATGGGAATAACAACAATGCCAGCGAAATTTATTTTACACTACAGTCCAGAACAATACCACCTATTTTATTCAAACTCGATATACCCACAGGGCAATACAGTCGTTACGTTTCAGAGATGTATCCCAAAACTACAGCTCCCTTTGGAATTGATTATTTTGAAACTAAAAAAACTAACTATATCAGCAGGGATGGGGTAGAGATACCTATTACCATAATCTTTAAAAAGGGAACACAATTCAACGGCAATAACCCAACCCTTCTTGAAGCCTATGGTGGATATGGAGTAACTGCAGAAGCTCATTATGATAATGGACTGATCTACTTTTTAGAAAAAGGAGGAGTATATGCCTATGCAGAAATAAGAGGCGGTGGCGAAAAGGGGCTGCAGTGGCACAAAAGCGGCAGGGGAATCAATAAGATAAATTCTCTTAACGATTTTATTGATGCCGCCGAATTCCTGATCCGTGAAAAATACACATCCCCCGAAAAGCTTGCTATTACAGGCGCATCTCATGGAGGGCTTGTTGTAGGTAACGCCCTCGTACAGAGACCGGAACTGTTTAAGGCGGCATTGCCAAAAGTAGGCGTTTTTGATATGTACAACAAAGACAGCTTTGGCGCAGGTCTCAATACTATAACAGAATATGGTACCACCGACACCAAAGAGGGTTTCGAGGCAATGATGTCGTACTCGCCATACCATAATATAAAAGAAGATATAAACTATCCAACCACTTATATAATAACATCACAAAATGACGACCGTGTGCCGCCATTCCATTCTTATAAATTTGCAGCAAAACTACAAAACAGGCAGGCGCAGAAAAATCCGATATATCTTACAGCCATACCTCAGGCAGGCCATTACGGAACTTTAAGCACTTTCGAAGAATATACTGAAGACAAATCTGAATTCTACGCTTTCATTCTCTATCATCTTACAAAATAAAAAAGGCTTCCGAAAAACGGAAGCCCTTTCAAAATATGCTTGTTTTGTTTCTTAGCTGTTCAATGCCTCAGCACCACCCACGATCTCAAGGATCTCGTTAGTAATGGCAGCCTGACGGGCTTTGTTATAAGTAAGCTTAAGCTGATTTCTCAGATCAGTTGCATTATCTGTTGCTTTGTGCATTGCAGTCATACGTGCTCCGTGCTCAGAAGCAAAAGAATCACGAACCGCTTTATACAGCTGTGTTTTTAATGAAAGTGGCACAAGGCTAAGTACGATCTCTTCTTTAGTAGGCTCAAAAATGTAATCTGTAGCGTTGTTCGCTGCATTTTCATCTTTAGCCGCCGGCTCCAAAGGAAGGAACTGCTCTGTAAGCACCAGCTGAGTCGCTGCATTCTTGAAGTGGTTATATACCAGTTCAATCTTGTCATACTCACCTGCTGCAAACTTGTCCATAAGCGACTGTGCTGCCTCAGCTACATTTTCAAATGTAAGGGTATCAAAAAGCTCGCTTTTGTTTCCAACAACATTGCAGGTTTTCTTAAGCACGTCGTTACCTTTTTTACCAATAGCTAAAACATCAACCTCTTTACCTGCATAAGCAGCCTGAAGGTTTTTTATCTGTTTTATCACATTGGCATTAAAAGCACCACACAGACCCCTGTTTGATGTAATAGCAACAATAAGCACTTTATTTACCGGGCGTTGCTCGGCATATACACCTCCGTTGTCGCTGTCAAGGGTAGCACTAAGATTTTGCAATAGCTCAGTAAGCTTTTCAGAATAAGGCCTCATGGCCGTAATAGCATCCTGCGCTTTTTTAAGCTTGGCTGCAGAAACCATTTTCATCGCGCTTGTAATCTGCATCGTCGATGAAACGGAAGCAATCCTGTTACGTATTTCCTTTAAGTTTGCCATTTTATAATTTGAAAATTAGTCAATTTGAAAATTTGAAAATGCATTGCTACATCTTCAAATCTTCAAATTATCAAATTAATTTTTTAGTATTTTGCTGAAATCTCTGCTGCTGCTTTCTCAAGAACGTCAGTGATCTCATCTGTAAATTTACCAGCTTTAAGACCATCAAGAGTTGGTCTGTGCTTAGCGTTAAGGTATTCGATATAGTCTTTTTCGAACTCTTTTACTTTGCTTACAGGTACATTTTTAAGTAGGTTTTTAGAACCTGCATAAATAATAGCTACCTGATCTTCCACAGTATAAGGGTCGTTAACCGCCTGTTTAAGGATCTCAACGTTTCTTCTACCTTTTTCGATTACGTTTAGCGTAGCAGCATCAAGGTCAGAACCAAATTTAGCGAAAGCCTCAAGCTCACGGAACTGTGCCTGGTCAAGTTTAAGTGTACCAGATACTTTTTTCATTGATTTGATCTGAGCGTTACCACCTACACGCGATACAGAGATACCCACGTTGATAGCCGGACGTACACCTGAGTTGAATAGATCTGACTCAAGGAATATCTGACCGTCAGTAATCGAGATTACGTTAGTTGGGATATATGCTGATACGTCACCCGCCTGAGTTTCGATGATTGGAAGTGCAGTAAGCGATCCACCACCTTTAACGATTGGCTTAAGTGATTCAGGAAGGTCGTTCATGTTTTTAGCGATATCGTCATCAGCGATAACTTTTGCAGCACGCTCAAGAAGCCTTGAGTGTAGGTAGAAAACGTCTCCAGGGTAAGCCTCACGTCCTGGTGGCCTTCTTAGTAGAAGCGATACCTCACGGTAAGCAACTGCCTGTTTAGAAAGGTCATCATAAATGATAAGCGCCGGACGGCCTGTATCACGGAAGTACTCACCAATTGCAGCACCTGCAAACGGAGCATATACCTGCATTGCAGCAGGGTCAGAAGCATTAGCAGCAACGATAACTGTATAAGCCATTGCGCCTTTTTCTTCTAGTGTTTTTGCGATACCTGCTACTGTAGAAGCTTTTTGCCCAACAGCAACATATATACAGAATACCGGTTGCCCAGCATCATAAAATTCTTTCTGGTTAAGGATGGTATCGATACATACAGTAGTTTTACCAGTCTGACGGTCACCAATTACAAGCTCACGCTGACCACGTCCTACAGGAATCATGGCATCAACCGCTTTAACACCTGTTTGTAGTGGCTCAGTTACCGGCTGACGGAAGATAACTCCCGGAGCTTTACGCTCAAGAGGCATCTCATAAAGGTCACCTCCGATAGGGCCTTTACCATCAATTGGAAAACCAAGAGTATCTACTACACGGCCTACCATTTGCTCACCTACTTTAAGTGAAGCGATACGCTGTGTTCTTTTTACTGTAGATCCTTCTACGATACCCTGAGATGTACCAAACAATACTACGCCCACATTGTCTTCTTCAAGATTCAGGACCATAGCCTCTAACCCATTCTCAAACTGAACTAACTCACCATACTGTGCGTTAGATAGTCCGTGAATACGGGCAATACCATCTCCTACATTAAGAACTGTTCCCACTTCTTCTAATGTAGCACCCGATTCAAAACCGGACAATTGTTTCTTTAATATTGCTGAAATTTCAGCAGCTTTAATTTCTGCCATGTTACTTTATAATTTAAACACTTTCGTGCGATAAAATACTTAATTACTTAACTCTCTTCTTAATGTTGTCAGCCTGTTAGCTACAGAAGCATTAAACTGCCTGTCGCCTATCCTGATGATAAACCCACCAATAATAGCAGGGTCTACTACATTCTTAATGCTAACTTTTTTGCTTGAAAACTCTTTGATCTTAGCCATTACCTTAGCTTCAAGTTCTTCTGTTAATGGTATTGCAGTAGTAACTGTTGCTACCTCTACACCGTTAAGAACATCAAACTGGTTTTTGTACTCTTCTGCAATAAGCGGAAGGATCTCAAACCTTTTGTTTTCATGTAATAGGTGAAAAAGACCCTGAGTAATAGTTTGCGTTCCCGCAAATATTTCCTTAAGGGCTGCCTCTTTAACGTCTGCCTTAACAACCGGGCTGCTCACAAAATTGCTCAGCTCAGCATTGTCTTTAATGGTAGATGCTATAAGGGCCA
Organism: Flavobacterium psychrophilum; assembly: GCA_003243255.1. Next base: position 14,486 of record QFQM01000034.1, read on the forward strand.
TGTCTTCATTTACATTGCCGGCAGCTCCTGAAGCCTGCGCCATATCCAGGATTGCCTTTGCATATCGTATTGCAGCTCTTGAACCTGTCATACAGCGATTAGTTTAATTTTACGTCCTCAAGCATTCTCTCAACAAGTGAAGTTTGAGAAGCCTTGTCAGACAATTCGTTTTTAAGGATTTTTTCAGCGATATCAAGAGAGAAACCTGAAACCTGGTTTTTAAGCTCAGCCATTGCAGCGTTTTTCTCGCTCTCAATAGCAGCTTTAGCCTGCTCGATCATTTTCTCACCCTGTACAGCAGCCTCAGCTTTAGCATCAGCAATCATCTTATCTTTAATTTCTCTTGCTTCTTTGATCATTGCATCTCTTTCAGCACGAGCTTCGTTAAGAATCCTTTGGTTATCAGCCTGTAGGTTTTGCATCTCTTTACGTGCAGCCTCAGCAGAAGCGATAGCATTAGCTATACCCTCTTCTCTAGCCGTAATCGCATCCATGATTGGTTTCCAGGCAAATTTTGCAAGAAGAACCAAAAGGATAGCAAGAATTACCGCCTGATAGAAGAACAAACCAAATCCAAAATCGTTTATTAACTTATCCATTATATTTTATATAATTAGGTCTTTATTAAATTTAAATCAATTAAGAAACATTCCTGCAACCAACCGTTGCAGGAATTGTTTTAGTTTTAATTAAGCTGCGAAAAGAGCTGCGAAAGCAACACCCTCAAGAAGCGCAGCGATAATGATCATCGCAGTCTGGATTTTACCAGCAGCCTCAGGCTGACGAGCAATAGCGTCCATTGCTGAACCACCGATTTTACCTAAACCAAGGCCAGCACCTATTACTACTAAACCTGCTCCAATAATTCCTGGAATTGTCATAACTATTTGATTTATATTAATTAAAAAATTCTTATTCTCTTATTATATTATTATCGGCTCTTCCTCAGTATGAGCATCATGATCTTCCTCGTGGTGGTGATCCTGAACTGCCATACCTATGAATAGTGATGATAGCATTGTGAAAACGAACGCCTGTAGGAACGCTACCAATATCTCGATAATTGAAATGAACAATGTAAGCGCGAAGAATGATGGACCAGCGATCCAGTTCTTAAATACGAAGATAAGTCCGATAAGGCTCATCACAACGATGTGACCTGCAGAGATATTCGCATAAAGACGAATCATTAGCGCGAAAGGTTTTGTAAGCGTACCTAATATCTCGATTGGTATAAGCGCTATCTTCATAAGCACCGGTACATCCGGCATCCAGAAAATGTGTTTCCAGTAATCTTTGTTTGCACTGAACTGAGTTACAAAGTAAGTGAACAATGCTAAACACGCAGTTATCGCGATGTTACCTGTAACGTTGATTCCAAGCGGAGTTAAACCGATAAGGTTAAGGATAAGGATAAAGAAGAATACTGTAAGCAGGTAACCCATAAACTTTCTGTATTTATCTTTACCAATGTTTGGTATAGCAACCTCATCTCTCACAAAAATTACAAGTGGCTCAAGCACTCTTCCTAATCCTGTAGGGATTGGGCTCTTTTTGTATGACTTGGCAAGACCGATGAAGAAGATAAACATAAGCACTGCAGTAACCAACATAGCTACTACGTTCTTAGTGATCGAAAAATCTAACGGTTTTACGTTCTCATCAGTTGGGTGGTGATGCGCATCAAGCTTAAGCTCTCCTGCTGCATTAGTCTTATATATTTTTCCGTGGAAAAGTTTGTAGTAGTTACCATCTACCTCAGCTACTTTTTCGCCATGCTCAAATTTAGCCGAAGAGAAAACTTTCAGTCCGTTATCAATAAGGATTACCGGAAGCGAAAAACCATAGTGCTCTCCTGTTGCCTCATCAGAAAAGAAAACAAACTCGTGAGAGTCTTTCAAGTGATGATCAATGAAGGCTTTGATTTTTGATTTTTTGTCTGTAGGCTCCCCATGCTCTTCACCATGAGCTTCTGCTTCAGCATGTACTGCAACAGGAGCATGTTCAGCAGCAACCGCAACTGTATCGTTTGCAGGATTTGCGAAACCGATGAAAGGAACTACAGCAAAAAGAGCTGCGAATAGGTTTTTGACTTTTCTTACTGGTAACACCATCTTATTAAATATCTTAATTTTACGGTCCTAAAATTTTGTGCAAAGGTACATTTTAAATTAATATTCCAATGAACCTTTGAAAATTTTTTTTGGGTAATTTCAGATATTTCTACCCTTTATTGCTTATTGTTCAATAAACGAGCAGTATAATATGACTCAATTGCCAAAAACAAAATGAAAACCAAAAAAAAATTAACCTTTTCTGTAGGATTTTCACCCGATTGCGCAATCATAGGGCGTGCAAAAAAATAACTTGCCGCCATTTTAACACTTGTCAACAATAAAAATGCATAACCCAATTGTTCTTTATTTTTCTTGCCTATTCTGATGAGAACTCCCAGTATGATTAGGGAAAACACCAAAAAGAAACCGTACACCAATGGCAGCGGATAATAAAATTCCTGATCTGGAATAAGTAAAAATTGGTAGAGAACGATATTAAGGACTAAAAAAATACAGGCTGCTACACCTGTCTTTATAAAAATGCCAATGTAATTTTTATCCATTACTATTTATTGAGTTGATTAACCTGTCGTATTATATTATAGAGTGCGATGAATACTCCCAGCAGTACAAAAATGATACGGTTAGTATTCTTTACATTACCGTAGTGCTCATCAAGCCAGCCACCGAACCATGCAAACAAAAAAATGATGACCCCCATCTGTACGGGGATGTTAATAAGGGCTAGCCACTTATTACGATTTTTTCTATCCTGGTTGTCCTGGTTGCTCTCCATCGGGTTTTGCAGTTTGTTTTACCGGAGGCCTCATAATACACGAAGCACTGAATTCGGCTCCCGGCTCAACCGAAAGTTTTCCTGTAATGACCTCTCCTTTTATATGTGCCTTCGATTTTACATTCAGTATTTCGGCAACTTCTATCTTACCGTTAAACTTACCTTCTATATCGGCATTCTTGCATTTTATATCGCCCGTTACGCTACCGGCAGGCCCAATCACAATTTTTCCTTTGGTGGTAAAATTGCCTGTAAGTTCTCCGTCAAGCCTGAAGTCGGCCTGCGAAATGATATCTCCTTTTATAATGGTGCCTTCTACGATCCTGTTGGTTTTACCCAACAGATCCGTATACGACTTTTGCGGTTTGTCAAACATTATTATTCTATCGCTAAAAATTCAGTGAAGTTCTTCTTGATCTGTACTACCTTATAATCTTCGGTAGATATCACTTCAAGCACTTCTGCCACTTTGTATTTCTTATAATCCTTCAGTACCGATACGGCATCTTCGGCAGCAAGCTTGCTGATAAAGCCATGTACTACCAGCATATTGTCCTTAATAGTATATACATCGCTTGTTAGCTTAATGTTGTTGTTAAGCCCTTCTTTTATGAACTTTTCAATCTTGTCCTTAAGCGGTTTGATTTTTGCCTCATCGGCGAAGTCAAATTTGTATACAATTTTCCAGCTTGCGGTAGGTTGTCCAAACGCAAGTTTTTCAAGGTTTGGTATGTCGGTCTTAAGCAGCAGTTCTGCTTTTTTGCCCTCTTCGCTATTAGGGTAATTAAGCGCTACAAAGTTAAGCCCTTTCTTATATTCTTCGATACCCATCAGCCTTGCCGAAATCTGAACCTTCAACAACTCGAATTTTGGAACAATCTCTTCTCCTGTATATGTATCAATATATTCATCTATCTGTGCATGCACTTCTCTTACCTGACCCTCGTTATATTTTTTAAACAACTGGTCGTAGGCAGCATCAGGCGTAAGTGACTTAGCAGCATCAGATGTTGGATTTCTTATAATCTCTGCATAACGGCTGTCAGGATACTGAGAAAGTATCTGCTGTTTGTAAATCTCAGCCTTAGCCGGATCTATAATCTCGTATATCTTATACAAATTGTATTTAGATGGCAGAACAAGTCGCTCTTCAGGATTGTTTTGCAGCAGCCTTTCAAGTTTTTCTGCGGCAAGCTTATATTCCTTAAACTTCTCCTTATATATAGAACCTAATTGATAGTAGGCAAAATTACGTTCTGTAGCAAGGCTGTCTAATAGTTTTTTATCTGTAGGCAATTGAGAGCTATAAAAATCAGGATTGAATCTTGGCTCAATTGTTTTTCCTTTGTCATCTTTTGGCAGCTTGCTATCTACACCTGCAGAAACCGAATCAACATCAGCGGCATTAGCTATAGCTTTGTTCGTTTGTTCCGAAGACCATCGCCAGTTCTCAGAGTGAGCCCTGTTACCCCAACGTCTTTTAAACTCCTGCTTTCCATAGGCAACAGTTGCCGGAGTGTAAAAATAAAATTTGCCTCCGCTTTTGCCCGGTGCCGTACCGCCCGGTGTATTTGTTCCAAAACCGCCTGATGACGAACCCGCGCCACCCGAAGCAAGGTTTTCCTGTTTTATGGCTTCTTTTTCCAGCCTTTTCTTCTCTGCCTCTTCTTTTGCTTTCAGTTTAGCAATATGTCCCTCGTAGTAAGCCTTTCTTCCTGCTTCGTCCATAGCAACAACTGAAAGGATACTGTCATTGGTTTTTGCAATGGCTTCATATTTTATAACATCGGCAAGGTTATCCCTTTTCTTCTTGATGCTTCTGTACTCCCTGCTCCTGTTATCCAGAAAAACCATAGTACTGTCATAATACATTCCGGCAGTAGCATATTGGGCTTCCTTAAAATTAATTTCGGCAATATTCCTGTAGTTTGACGCTGTAAGGTAACGGTCTTTCGAATTTTGGCGCAACGATTTATTGTAATATACCTTTGCACGGGTATCATCATTCTGCTTGTCATAAAAAAGACCTACCTGGTGGTTTATGATGTCAAGATAAGGCCTGTTTTCCCTGTCTTCTAAAAGTTTGCGGTATTTTTCCATAAACACAAGGGTGTCTCCTTTGGTATGGTCAAACTGGCCGGCCTGCATAGCATGTGCCTGAATAACATATCGCCTTGGCGATTTCCTTTTCATGTCTATAACCCTTTGGTATTCGGCATAGGCACTGTCCGGACGTTTTAGTTTGCTTTGCAGCTGACCCAATATAAAATGATATCTCGCCTTCTCTTCATTCTTTCTGGTAAAATTAGCGGCATCCTTCAGTACGGTAACGGCACTGTCGGCAGCATTCATTTTCAGGTAACCGGCAGCAAGCATAGCATTAGCGTCGGCAAGAGTTTGTTCATCCATCACATCCCTTTTTTGCTTTAAAAGCTCTTTAAGGTTACGAATGGCTATCGCCTCGTTATCAAGGCGAATATTTGTTTTTTCCCTCCATATTTTGGCATCATCTATTCCATCGCTCGAAGGATATTTCAATAACACATAATTGAATGCTTCAAGAGCCGGTAGAAAACGATTTTCATAGTATCTTGATTTACCCAATAAAAGATAAGCCTCATCTATTTGCGGATTTTTTTCGCTTCCGCCAATATTCATCGAGTGTTTCTGGATGGCTTTGGTCGCTTTTTCTTCAGCACGCTTAAAATTACCAGTCTGCCCTCCCGAAGCCTGAGCATCTGCTGTTGCACCTGCTTTGGATCCCGAAGCAGCCCCTGATCTTTTGTCAATCATGTCCTGCTTACCGCCCAAATCCATGCTCTTTGCTGATATCTTTGTATTGCCTAAATCTTTAGCAGACTTAATACCTTTTGCTGGTGCATCTGTACCTCCGGCTCCGGCCGGTGTACCTCCCGCCGGCACTGTTGCTCCTTGTGGAGCACTGGCTGTAGACACTATAGGCTGTGTCCTTTCAATAGGCAGCACATCCCAAAAGTTATCTTCATAGGTTGTGGCCAGATCGGCCAGCCCGGCATCAAGGGCAAGGTTACCGTTATATAATACATTATACTCGGTATTTACCGCGTGATAGTTACGGTTAACAAACGAATTCTTTTTAGTAGAGCATGCAATTGCTAAACCTACTGCACCAAAAAGAATAAAATATTTTGAAGTACTGGTTTTCAATGTAAAAGCTGTTTTTATCCTTAACTTTTAAAATCGTTCTTTAGTATAAAAGAGGGTAAAAATACGCTTCTTTTTCTAACATACTCAGTTTTTTGGCAAAAAAAATCCCCCTTGATCAAGGAGGATTGCATTAGCTTACACCGCAAAAAACTCTTCGAGTTCCTTAAGCGTTTCTGCCGATGTATAAATATCTTTAACCACCTGGCCTTTGTGCATGGCCACAATACGGTCACTCACTTCGGTAGTGTGTGCCAGGTCGTGGCTCGATACCAGTATGGTTACGTTTTTATCGTCTGCCAGATCTTTGATGATTTTCTTAAGCCTGAACTGTGTTGTAGGGTCAAGGTTGGCAAACGGTTCGTCAAGAATAATGATTTCCGGATTACCGATAAGCGTTGCGATGATACCTACTTTCTTCTGGTTACCTTTAGAAAGGTCGCGCAGGTATTTCTTTTTATTAAGTATCTCTCCGTTAAAAAAGTCTTCGTGTTTTCTTAAAAGTTCATCTACACTCGCTTTGTTTTGTCCGCGCAGTTCGCCAATAAAATAAAAGTATTCTTCAGGAGTAAGGTAGCCTATCAAAAAGCTCTCGTCAAGAAAAGCCGCGGTAAACGGTTTCCATGCTTCGCTTTCATCTACCTGAATACCGTTCGATTTTACATAGCCTCTGGTTGGTTCGATCAGGTCAAGCAACAAACTGAACAATGTTGTCTTTCCGGCTCCATTGTTACCCACGAGGCCAAAGCTTTCTCCTTTTTTAATTTCTAAATGCTCTATATTAAGTACGGTTACACCGTTATATACTTTTACAAGATTGTTTATTTGTATCATGATTCTGTTATAGTATTGATTGGATAGTTAGTTCTTTTGTTTGTAAGCGGCAAGTGTGCCATACTTTTCTCTTTTATATATTTTTTCTATCTGTGCAAAAGCCTTGTTCCTGAATGCAAAGCCAAGCACTCCTGCTACAGCTACAAATAGCGCACCTGCAGTTGGGCTGAAAATATAGAACCCAATTCCGTAAAGTGCCATAGGCACAAGCATTTTGGGCAATGTGATCAGGAAAGTTTTAAGGTTAAAGGCTTTTTTATCGCCAAAAGCCTGCTTACTGCTCGTCAGGTCTATTGGTGTTTTTATGAAGGCCCCTCCTAAAAGCACCAGGTGCGAATTCACTCCTATATTATATACTGCTCCTGCAAGAAGCATAAGATAAGTATCAACACCGAAGTATAGATAAAAAGAAGCCACAAGTGTACTTGCTGATGTAGCGATAACAATAAGCCACCATTTAGAGGCAATATACTCACGGTACTGAATATTCTGGCTCATCATAAGCGGATAATAGGCACTGTCCCAGCTTGGCACAAACTGCCCGAAAGTCATCATAAAACCTCCCGTTACAAATATACCTGCAAACATTGCCCAAAACGGACCCTGATATATCTCTATCGCATTGGTAAAGAACAGCAACCCGTAAAATATAAACAATCCGCTCATCAGTAAAGTCGTTTTAGAACGCTTGTTCCTCAATATCAGCTTAATGTCATTTTTAAGAAAAGTACCCATGGTTCCAAACTGGTTCAGCCATTTAAAATCCTGGGTTTCGGCAACTTCATGTTTGCCTTTAAGGCCTGTATCAAGATACAGTTCTTTAGAAAACAGCTTATAACAGCCATAGTAAAGTCCTGATAATAATGCTACCGGAATAATCCACAGATAATAGGTAGAATATAACCCATGAAAGAACACCTCTGTGTAGGCTGTAATATCAAACATATCATAGTACTGCGTAGCACCCAATCCTACAATGATTGTAGCTACCGTCCAGAAGATCCAGTCCTTATCATCGGCAAGAATGTTTATAAAGTTATTGCTGTATATAAGTGCCATCATACTTATGTGCCACAGTATCACCCCGAGCGGGTCATACCCCTGTACAAGAAGCACTATAGAGAAAGGCACAAAAAAGAAGGCATGCATGATGTTGAAAAACGAAACTGCCGTTTTGCCTAATGCAAAATTCACTATCGTTCCCCTTTTTACAGGTAGCGTAAGCAAAGGCCTGATATTAATAACCGGAATTTTTTGCATGAAATAACGGAAAAGCATATCTCCCACGAAATAATATACCATAACCTGGCTTATAACTATGAGCGGATCTACACTTGTACTCTCTTTAATCAGAAAAAAAACACCTACTCCTAAAAGAAGGAACATTACTGCAAAATAAAGTGCTAAAAGTATCATGAGCACTTTAAGGACTACATTAGTAGCAAAGGCCGATGACCGTGTAAACGATTTCCATTCGAGCCAGAGGAATTTTTTGAACATTGTATTTTGGTTGTTGATTTAATCAATAGGTAATTGAAAAAGGCAAAACGTTACAGCTTTGCCTCATAAATTTATAAATTATATTCCGGATAGGTTTTTAAAAGGTGTTCTTTGGCTTTTCGGGGTATCACAAAAAGCACCACATACTGCATCAGCATAAAAAACACCACCAATGCAGCCATAAAAGCTATCTTTACTGGCCCGGGTGAATCGGTGTTTAATAATGTGGAAACATTAAAGGGTAAATAAACAGCTCCTGCCAGTCCGCCACTTTGTACAATAATATGTTCAAAAAGCCACTTTCTTCCGGTTAGCTTTACCTTTTTCTTATATTTTATTCCTCTTGTTATCACCAAACTAAAACTGCCTAATAATGTAGTCAGCAATAATATATGATAGGCAATACTGTTAAATTCAATCGCTTTGTACACTACAAACAAAAAGGCAATGGTAATCATGATCTGCGGAATTTTGATAAATTCCTTCATATAGCCCCACATAAGCCTGTAGTATTTTTTACCCAAAGCCGCCTGCCTGCTTTCTACCACCCCCATAAACCCAAAAATGCCAAATTTTTTAAACTCCTGTTTCAGGGCTTCGTCAAAGCTTAGGTTGGGTTCGGTTTTCCAGCGTTCTTCTATGGCATTGGCAAGGTGATCGGTAAGCTCATTCTGCAAATCGTAATATTCTACAAAATGTTTGATGGTAAAGGCGAACAGCTGCTCGTTTTGCTCAGGCGATATTTTTTTGATCTTATCCATTGTAGTGTAATCTGTATTTCTTTCTCAGTTTTATATGCGAAAAATAGGCCATTATCATGAATGTAATTACCGCCGAATAATAACACATCAAAACAGCCATTGTATCTATAAGTCTGTCAGGCCTGATAACCGCCACTACTATATATACCAGCAGGTTGGCAATTCCAATTATCTTGTCTGATCCCGACCATGACTTACTACGTTTTGAGAAATTGGAAGAAAACCAGCTTATTATTAGCATGATCATTATAATCAAAGGAATGATCTCAAGAACCAAATTGAGCGTTCTTTCTCCCACATAAGCCATTATTAAAGAAAATACACTAAAAAGACCTCCGAAAATCAATACACCCGGTGTGCTTATCATATTCACAAAAAGAGCTTTACATGCATTATTCCACGCTATACGGGCAAATTTAGTATTCGATTCAAGCAGTTGTGCCTTATGCCATACCATATATTCTTTGAAATTATCATAAAACTCACCTTCCATCCCTTCGAGAGCCGATGCCACATGATCGGTCATCTCATAGCGTATATCGGCATATTTAACACCCGAACTCTGAAGGTAATTGTCTATAAATTGTATCTGTACTTCGGTTAGCTTCATCATTTTACTCATTAATATAATTGGTTGGTTGGTTTTAAATGTATTTGCCCACATATTGTTTACGGCAGCGGTACAGGCTGACTATAAGCACAAGCAAAAGGGCCGGTAAAATTGCAAAAGCTATTCTTCTCGGAATAACCCTGAGTGCTTTATCGTCAATCCTGTAACTGATTATCTGGCTTATCTGGTGCAGATTAAAAATAACACTATAGATTAAAACCAATGGTCGCATTACCGATAGTTCTTTATTCTTTCTTCCAAACCACATGGCTGGTATAACCATTACCACTATAACATAAAGCCCGTACATATTTACGTCTTCATTTTCAACAAAAAAGCTGGCGTAATATGCCACTGTCCCCATAAGCACAGCCGATAGCAAAACCATAGGCATTGCCATAGTTTTAAAATACAGTTTTAGTGCTCTTATTGTGGCTGTCCATTTGGCTCTTCTGTTCTGTTTCAAGATATCATTATGATGCGTTATGAAATACTCGGTCCAGTTTTCGCCAAAATCACCATCCATTGTTTCAATCTCTGAGGCGATGTGGTCTACCATCTCATAACGGATGTCTATATACTTTACGCCAAGGTTGTACAGGCGGTCGTCTATAAATTGTATTTGTTCAGATGTAAGTTTCTCCTTCATTAAATACCCTGATATTTTAATTTATACGATTTAGTAAGAGATATGTACATAATAATCGCCATACAATAAACACTGATTACAAATGCATAGTACAACAGTTTATAAGCATCATCAATTTTCAGTTTATCTATCAGTACTCTTAAAGCAATAAACAATGTGTATCCCAAACTGCTCATTATTGCCATAAACCTTTCGGCGGTCGAGAACAGTTTTCTCTGCCTTGTAAATTGCATATAGATAGTATATGCCAGCACTAACGGAATTGCAAAAATGAACGCCATAAAAACCATAAATGAAGTTTCTTCGAGCCCTTCATGTTTGTATGCTGCAAATACTGTAGCATAAGCCACCGCCAGTATTGCCACAAAACGTAACGACATCATTTTGCTAAACAACATCTTAACCGCTTTTAAGGATGTATTTCTTCTTAAACGGCTGTAATTCTTTTTCAGTTCTTTTTTATTGTCAGCTATATACTCGTTTAGATTATCATTAAAATCACCCTCCATACCCTCAAGTGCTGTTGCGGCATGGTCGATCATTTCAATACGGATATCCAGAAAACGTATTTCTATATCCCATAATGCTTTATCTATAGCGGTTATTTGTTCCGTAGTAAGCTTAGGCATATTTGTTGGTTTTAATTTCATCATTCATGCGTAGCGCAAGGTAAGCCAGCGTAAAGATCAAACTCAACACCACTCCGTTAATGCAATACACCCATTGTGCTTCGCCCAGCAGCTTATTTATCTTTAAGACAAAAAGAAACGGAATTACATAATAAAACGTTGAAACGCTGAACAACCTTTTTATAAAAAGGTATTTTTTCGGCATCCACGGTTCTGATATCATGTAGGTAAACATTCCTATTATCATGATCAACTCAAAAATTCTGAAAGCCCATATCTCAAATGTTGAAAGCTGTATCAATGCACATGTAATACCCAAAAAAACCATTCCTCTTTTGCTTGCAAGCTGTCTGACAACAGTATTTCTATTTTCTTTATCTCTAAGTACCTCCTGCTCACGGGCAGCCGTTAAAAGCTTTACCTTCAGGTGCGAGTTCATATACATTTTCAGGGCCAATTCAAAATCTTCGCCTTGCTGCAATTGCTCTTCAAGAGCAGTTGCAATATGGTCGGTCATTTCCATGCGGATGTCATCATAAAATATCCTGTCCTTTTCAAGATATTTTTCAATTTCATTTATCTGTCCTTCTGTCAATTTCATAACTAAAACTGTAAATCTGGTTTCGGTGCAGGGTTTACCAGGTTCTGCATATTGCGGATGAACTCCTCCAGCTCGGCAAGGCGGTTCACGGTTTCTTTCTGTCCGTTTTCGGTCAGCTTATAGTACTTGCGAAGGCGATTATCTACCTTCTCTACCTCTACATCCAGAAACCCGTCAGCTTCCAGCTTGTGCAATGCCGGATAAAGCGCCCCTTCGGTAATATTGAGTTCGCCTGCTGTAATAAGCTTTACCTTTTGGGTAATCTCATAACCATACATCCTGCCGTTTTCTTCCAGCAGTTTCATTATTATGGTATTCAGGCTCCCTTTATAGAGTTGTGAGTTCTTCATCTCTGTGTTTGATTTGTTGTGCCAAATATATACATAATTTTCTTATGCATAATAGTTTTAGGTATTATTTTAAGTCCTGTTATTTTATTTAGCTGTTTGGAATGCTTATTTTTGCAGCAAATAAACAAACATGTCAACATTTCATTCGCTTAAAATAAAGGATGTGAGAAGGGAAACGCCACAGGCTGTTTCTATTGCTTTCGAAATCCCTGAGCACCTGCGCGAAGACTATAATTTTGTTGCAGGACAATACATAAATATAAAAACAGTTTTTGAAGGGCAGGATATCCGTAAAGCCTATTCTATATGCTCGGCTCCGGGCAGCAACGAACTTCGTGTAGCCATTAAAGCCGTTAAAAACGGAGGTTTCTCTGTTTTTGCCAACGAAAAACTCGTTCCGGGCGACACTATGGAAGTAGGCACTCCTGAAGGTAAATTTACCTTTGAGCCTAAAGCCGACCGTCAGCGCAACTATGCCGCTTTTGCAGCAGGTAGCGGAATCACTCCGGTTATGGCCATTATCCAGTCGGTATTACAAGGTGAGCCGGAAAGTACTTTTGTACTTGTATATGGTAACAAAACCCCTGAAGACACCATCTTCCACCAGTTTTTGCACGACCTTCAGCAGGAATATGTAGGCCGTTTCTTTGTACATTTCGTATACAGTCAGGCGAAAGCTGATGAGGCATTGTTCGGACGTATAGAGCGTGCGGCGGTAAACTTTGTAATCAAGAACAAGCACAAGGAGAAAGAATTCGAAAAATTCTACCTGTGTGGACCGGAGCAGATGATCCTTACCGTAAACGATGTTCTTAGGGAAAACAATATTCCTGAGAAAAACATTAAGTTTGAATTATTCTCTACACCAATAGCTGAGAAAAAAATCGAAGAAAACCTTGACGGTCAGACTAAAATTACCGTGCTTGTAGACGAAGAGGAAGTTACCTTTATGATGTCGCAGCAGATGACCATTCTTGATGCAGCGCTTAAGCAGGGTGTAGATGCGCCATACTCTTGCCAGGGTGGTATTTGCAGCAGCTGTATGGCACGTGTAACCAACGGTTCGGCAGCCATGAAAAAGAACGCCATACTTACCGATGGCGAAATTGCCGAAGGCCTTATCCTTACCTGCCAGGCACACCCAACATCGGGCGAGATCTATGTAGACTTTGACGACGTTTAATCGTTTCACACTATAATCAAAAATCCTCGGTTAACGCCGGGGATTTTTGATTCCGCTCTGTCATTGCGAATGAAGCGTAGCGAAATGTGGCAATCTCAATCAATTGAAAGCAGACCTGCCTGCCGGTAGGCAGGTGCCGCAGATTTTGACGGATTCCTATCATTTGGCCCTGACTTTAGTCAGGGATCTCAAGGATGCAGACAAAGGCTTCAGCCAAATATAAAGGGCCTATATTTGGCTAAAGCAATTTATAAATTGATTCTTTACCACTGGCTAAAGCCAGAGGCAATTGATTAGAAACAGAGTTAAATTATTAAACTACCTCCTTCACCTTCGCCACAACAGTCTCTGGCAAGATAGTACGCATGGCATCTTCGTAGCCTTCTACGATCTTGTTACCGTAGATAGACGTTGGCAATAAGGGGTATTTTTCCCTGTCGGAAGTAAGGGTGTAATCAGCAGGTTGGCCAAAAGGTGCAAAACCGGCATACGGATGGGTTGCTCCCCAAAGGGTAATGACTTTTACACCCAGCATTGCTGCCATATGCGCATTGCCGCTATCCATGCTTAGCATAAGGTCGAGGTGGCTTATCAGGTTAAGTTCCTGAGCGAGTTTTAGTTTTCCGGCAGTAACGGTTATGTTTTTTCGGCCTTTAGCGAATGCCTCAAGCTGTGCAGTTTCGGCAGCACCTCCGCCAAAAAGGAAAAGCGTATAATTTGGATTCTCAGCAAGGCGGTCAATCACTTCCTGCATTAAATCCTGTGGGTATACTTTCCCCTGATGCTGTGCAAAAGGCGCAATACCTATCCACTTGCCCGATTTGGTTCCGGCTATGGACAATACTTCCGTTGCAAGTGGTTGTTTATCCGGAAAAACAGGATTCGATAAATCGACTGGGAAGCCTAATTTCTTAAAAGTATCAAGGTGACGTTTTACTATGGGTGTAAGTTGCCTAAAAATCTTGTTTTCTGCCCTTGTAAGCGCTTTTTTCTCTTCGCGTGCCTTATCGGTTGTTGCGGTTGGTTTTCCTCTAAGGGAAAAGAGCTTTGTAACGATCTTCGAACGGAGTACATTATGCAGGTCGGCAACAGCGTCGATGTTAAGTTTTTTCAGCTCGCGGAAGAGTTTCAGGAGTCCGAAAAAACCTTTGTGTTTACCCGCAACATCGGCAGGATAAACGCTAACGTTAGGGATGCCGTCAAAAAACGGTGCGAAGAACACCCTTGTCAGAACGGTAACCTTTACGTTAGGGTACTGAGCAATTAAGGCTCTCAGCAGCGGAACCGTCATTGCGACGTCTCCCATTGCCGAAAGCCTTATTACCAGTATATGTTTTGTTCCTGACATCAATCAGGTATTATTTTTTGTTTTGGTACAATACAGGGTTTAGTTCCTCGTCGTTGTACATTTTCATCTGCTTGTACACTTTCATGTATTTATCACCATTCTCAATATCGGTGATAAGGTCATCAATAGCAGTAGTAAGATCTTTTTTCTGCTCCAGAAGCACGTCCAGTTTTTCCTGGCATTTTGCACGGTGCTCAGGCGTAGCTTCAGCACGTGTAGCCTCTTCGTGCATGTGGTATATCTTAAGCGCAAGGATAGAAAGCCTGTCTATAGCCCATGCCGGACTCTCAGAGTTTATCTTTGCATCGGCCTTAGGCGTTACATTGCTGTATTTCTGTAAAAAGTAGCTGTCTATGTACTCCACCATGTCAGTACGCACCTGGTTAGAAGCATCGATCTTTCTTTTAAGCACAAGTGCCTCAACCGGGTCAATTTCCGGGTTACGGATAATGTCTTCATAATGCCACTGTACTGTGTCTACCCAGTTTTTGGCATAAAGCAGATGCTCTATCTGGTCCTTTGCATACGGATTGTTAACAGGCTGGTCTACGCTGTCAAATTTATGATAGTCGTTAATGCTCTGCTCAAATATTGGGAAAGCGATTTTAGAAAACATAGTGTAATTGTTTATTTTGTGTAGTGCAAATATACGGGGAATAGTTGTAACCTGCTAACGGTGTTTTTTATGCGTTTTTGAGGTACAAGTTCAGCCACGAATTTGCACAAATCGTTTTTTTAGAATGCGCTATCCTTCGCGAGATATTCATTACATATCCGAGCCATCTGGTCTTTCCGTTTATCCTTAATGCCCATACTATTCATTCCGTTGTCTGTTTGTAACTGTATACTTTGTCCCGTTGAATATTAACAAATTGTCCCACATTACATCTGTATCCGGCTTTACATTTCTTGTCAATATATATGGGAATCTATTTTTAGTCAATGGAATAATCTTTATATCATTAACATTCTCAAAATCAGGGCTTTTATACAAAAGCTTGAAGTCTGTGCCAGCAGTCATTGTAATATAAGTAAAATTCTCTGAATTAATCACTGATAGGATTGTGTCGTTGTTTGAAAATGACAGGTGAGTTCCATTATTTTCAAGTCCGTAAGATGGTCTTTGTTCGTTAAGATTTTTCAGTATATTTTGTGTCAATAAAGTGTCTTTGTAAACCTTATAATTTATTTGCTCAAACGTTCCATTAAAATTACTTATACCATAGTAGCCGTCTTCTTTGATTAATTTATCTGTCTTGTATACAGCAATAAAAGGTGATGAAATATTTTGGTTCAAATACTCTACACGAAGAAATTCAGCATTGCAAAAAAATTTGTTTTTCTTATCATAGATTTTAAGTTTTGATAGTCCTCTGAGGTCAAAATATTTTTGCGATAAATTGTCCGGAAACTTATACCTGCTATTTTCATCGTCCTGGTAGATTAACGAGTCAGCAAGTTTTAGCGTTTTTTCGTATTGCTCAGCAGTAGTATGGTCATTTATGAAATAAAGTTCAACGTAAGCTTCATTCTTGCTTGAAAAATAGAATTTGTCTATAAAACCAATATAATGAATGTTCTCATTTAGCACCTTATTGTTTGTCTGGGAAGTGTAAGCAGAATTCGTTTGTAAAGTGCCCTTGTTTGACTCTTTAGAATTGTCCTTATTAGAACAACCCAAAGTCAAAAGCGCTAATGTCAGAATTGGTAATAATATCCTCATTCGTTGTCGTTATTTTATAAAAAAGCACCTGCAGCATTTCGTTAACTAACAGCAATATCGTTATTTTCTTGTATTTTAGATGCTTCCAATATATAGCTTCACCTACAACTGCGAGACAAACAAAAACACCGCTATAAGCACTATAAGCCCCATAGCAACTTCTTTGAACCATTTGTTCTCCTGAGCCTCAAAATAGTTGGCTCCCATTATGGCCAGCGGTGCAAATGTAAATACCAAAAAGCTGTTGTTCTTATGTGCCGAAAGCACATAGATACCTACCCCGATCAAGAAGGAATAAATGATCTTTTTGTGCGACGACTGAAGGTTGAGCGGTTTGCTCGTAATCGAAAATATATACGGAAATGCAAACAGCACCACAATTGAAGAATATACCGCAAGGGCGATATTTTGGTAGATATTTTCGAAATAGGTAAAGTCGAAACTGATGGCAATATTCTGAGATATTGTAGTGACAAAATCATAACCCAGCATAAGGATTACCATAGTGTAAAGCACAAATACGGCAAAAAACGCAATAAACGGAATCAGCCAGTTACGGTAATCACGGGATACGTGAAATATAATCGAGATAAATACCAACACAATGTAACCTATACACCAAAAATGGAATATCGCTGCTGCGAATATCCAGAATGAGGCATCAAAAATTTTCTCTTTTGGGGTAATCAGCGACTGCAGTGAGATAAGTCTCCGCAGTGCCAAAAGGATGAAAAAGTTGGCAATTATGATGTTAATGTTCACCAAATTGGTGGGAAACAGTATCAAAAATACCATAAAAATGAACATGGCATAGGTATTTGCCCTGCTCAGATTATTGCGTCTTGTAATGAAGTTGGTAAGGAACAGGGCTCCGGCTAAAAGCAGCAGAAGCCCCACCTTTTGGGCTATCAGCAGGTAGTTTTCTGTCCAGGACAGGTCTTTGCATAAGTACAAAAAGTAACTTAAAATAAGGACCGCGCCTATTAAAACGTAATTTACAGGCCTGGATTTATTAAAAACACTTGCTAGCATGTGAATATTTTATACTTTTGTGACAGTAAATATAATACTTGTTTAAAAATGAAAGCATTTTTCGAAGCGATAGGCTACCTGTTTACAGATATCCTTTTCTTACCTCTAAACTTTTTCCGCAGCCTTGAGCTAGAAAACTGGTGGCTGGCAAACATTGTAACCTGGATCTTCATCATCATCTGTTGTGTTGCTACAGCTTACTGGTTAAAACAGCTTACTATATTCAAGCAAAACAACGAAGACGATCAGGATACTACGGCTCACTCTTTCTTATCATAAGTCAAAGCCGATATCTTTTCTAAAATACATCTTATCAAAACTTAGTTTATCTATGTTTTGGTAAGATTTTTTTATGGCCTCTTTAAAGTCATTCCCGTATGAAGTTACGGCTATTACACGGCCTCCGCTGGTTACTACATTTCCGTTATCCAGTTTTGTCCCTGCGTGGAAAGCGATAGAACCTTCTACATTCTCAAGGCCTGATATTACCATCCCTTTGTCATAATCTTCAGGATAACCGCCCGATACTACCATAATAGTTGTAGCCGATCTTTCGTCGATCTCAAGGGTTACTTTGTCAAGTTCCTGAGCAGCCACAGCGTTAAATACTTCCACAAGGTCAGATTTCAGCCTTGGTATTACAACTTCAGTTTCAGGGTCGCCCATCCTTACGTTATACTCAATAACAAATGGATCGTTACCTACTTTTATAAGACCTATGAATACAAAACCTTTATAGTCGATGTTCGCACTCTTAAGCCCTTCAATAGTTGGCTTAACAACACGTGTCTCAATTTTTTCCATGAATTCAGCATCGGCAAACGGCACCGGAGAAACCGCACCCATACCACCTGTATTAAGGCCTGTATCGCCTTCGCCAATACGTTTGTAATCTTTTGCTGTTGGAAGCAGTTTGTAGCTTTTACCATCGGTAAGTACGAAGCAGCTAAGCTCGATACCGTCAAGAAACTCCTCGATAACTACCTTAGTACTCGCCTGCCCGAATTTTTCGCCTACAAGCATATTTCTAAGCTCCTGTTGCGCTTCTTCAAGGTCATTGATAATCAATACACCTTTACCGGCTGCAAGTCCGTCAGCTTTCAGTACATACGGCGGCT
>QFQM01000327.1 GCA_003243255.1 Flavobacterium psychrophilum
CTTGTGGGCGATGAGGGATTCGAACCCCCGACCCTCTCGGTGTAAACGAGATGCTCTGAACCAACTGAGCTAATCGCCCGTATTTTGTAACTCTGTCGCGATGTTTGCTTCATCATTACGGGTGCAAATATAGGGCGGTTTTTGATATTTGCAAACTTAATCCCAAAAAAAAATCAAATATTTTTCAATCAATTAACCTGTTTACTGTTAAGCTTTCAATAACCTTCTGTTATAAAACACAATGCAGCATACTTACAAAATGAAAAATTTTTAAAGTTTTTTGCCATCATCACAATTATAAAACCTCAGCGACTACAAAAGTGCTTCCTCCAACATATATAAAGTCTAAAATAGAAGCGTCTTTTAATGCAGTTTCATAAGCTTCCGCTACAGAACCATATATTTTTCCCGTGAGACCATAACCTTCAGCTGCCGTTTGTAAAGTTTCCGCAGCAAGTCCCCGTGGTATATCCGGCCTGCAGAAATAGTAAACAGCATCCTTAGGCATCAACGGCAATACTTCGGTCAGGTCTTTATCATTTACCACTCCAAAAACAATACGCAACGTGTCATACTCCTGTTTTTGCAATTGCGCTACAACTATCTTCAGTCCGTGACTGTTATGCGCTGTATCGGCTATTGCTGTAGGAACCGAATTGACTTGCTGCCATCTCCCCATAAATCCTGTATTTCGGGCAACATGAAGCAAACCTTCTTTAACTGCATTTTCAGCCACAGGAAATTTATCCTGTAACAGCTCAATGGTCTTAAGTACAGTTTTTCTGTTCTGCTTTTGGTAATCCCCAATAAGATCGGAAGGATAATCCGCTCTAACCTCATCTGAAGCAAAATATAACGGAGCATTGCATTCTTTAGCCTTTGCCACAAATACAGGTTTAGTCTCTTCGTTATACTCCCCTATTACGGCCGGAACACCAGGTTTGATGATACCTGCTTTTTCACCTGCAATTGCCGTTAGCGTGTTTCCTAAAAACTGGGTATGATCCATACCTATATTGGTAATTACAGAAACCAACGGAGTTATAATATTAGTCGAATCCAGTCGCCCTCCAAGTCCCGTTTCGATAATGGCAATATCAATTTTTTCCTGTCTGAAATAATCAAAAGCCAAGCCTACTGTCATTTCGAAAAAGCTAAGATGGTTGGCTTCAAAAAAAGCTTTGTTATCAGCTATGAATTTCACCACGAATTCTTCTGAGATATCTTCTCCATCAATTTTGATACGCTCCCTAAAGTCCTTAAGGTGGGGTGATGTGTACAAACCTGTTTTATATCCGGCTTCCTGTAATATAGACGCCAGCATATTCGATACCGATCCTTTGCCATTGGTACCGGCAATATGAATGGTTTTAATATCTTTTTCAGGATTCCCCAAATGCTCTGCCAGCAAAAGCGTATTAGTCAGGTCTATTTTATATGCCGATGCCCCCTGTAGCTGATACATTGGCAGCTGGGCAAACATCCATTCTGTAGTTTCTTTGTATGTCATAAATAAAAAAATGACAGAGGTTAATCTGTCATTCAAAAATACTATTTTTATTTATCGTATAGTTTATACCAACTGCTTAAGTGCAATTTCAAAAGCCGTATGGCTAATGTTTTGTTTCGATGCGTTAAGCGCGTGTACGTTAGCAATTGCTTTACCTATGATCTCTGATGTATCTGCGAAGATAGCCTCGTCAGTCATGCTTACTTTTTTCTCCATGAAGTAAGCAAATACCCTTGCCATACCACAGTTAGAGATAAAGTCAGGAATAAGGCTCACTTTACTGTCTGTAGCTTCCATAATTGGACCAAAGAAGATTTCTTTATCAGCAAACGGAACGTTAGCACCACAAGAGATAACCTCAAGACCGTTAGCGATCATATTATCTACCTGCTCTTTAGTAACAAGTCTTGATGCAGCACACGGAGCGAATATCTCAGCACCCATTTTCCATATTTCCTCATTGATTTTATCAAAAGGAACCATGTTATCGGCTACCAGTTTGTTACCGTCTTTATTAAGGAATAGTTTGGTAATTTCTTCAAATGAGAATCCGTTACTGTTCATAACACCACCATCGCGGTCGATGATACCAACAACTTTAGCTCCCATTTTAGCAAGGTAGAAAGCAGCTGCAGAACCTACGTTTCCAAAGCCCTGAACGATTGCTTTTTTACCTTCGATAGAACCTCCGTAAATTTTGTAGTAATGACCTACAGCTTCTGCAACACCATAACCTGTAATCATATCGGCCACAGTATATTTTCTGTTTACGTCCGGAGAGAAAGCAGGGTTTTCAATAACTTTTACAACACCCTGGCGCAGCTGCCCAATCCTGTTGATTTTATCAGCTTCAGTCGGTTTGAAGTGTCCGTTAAAAACACCTTCCTGCGGATGCCATACACCACACTCTTCAGTCATTGGGATAACCTCATGGATTTCGTCCACATTAAGGTCACCACCAGTACCGTAATAGCTTTTTAGCAGTGGAGAAACAGCTTTGTACCATCTTTTAAGTACTCCTTCTTTACGAGGGTCAGCAGGATCAAAATTGATTCCCGATTTAGCACCACCGATTGCAGGTCCTGATACAGAGAATTTTACTTCCATTGTTTTAGCAAGAGAAAGCACTTCGTTCATATCAAGCCCTTTTCTCATACGTGTACCACCACCGGCAGCACCTCCTCTAAGAGAGTTAATCACTGTCCAGCCTTCAGCTTCAGTTTCAGAGTCTTTCCAGTTAAATACTATTTCAGGTTGTTTATTTTCAAATTTACTTAGTAAATCTTTCATTTGTTTGTATTTTTATAAATCGGGACAAATATATGAAACATATAAATGTGAATTCTTCATTTTATTCAGAATAATTAAACCGGAAATGAGAATTCAACAACCGCACCTTTTCCGGGTTCAGACGTGATTTGTAATATCCCCTGTAAAGCTTCGGCTCGTTTCTTCAGATTCCTTAAACCTATACCGCCTTTTGCCTTTTCCGGCACAAACCCAACACCATCATCGGTTACCGTTACCAATACATTATTATCTTTTAACCCAACAATGACTTTAGCATGACTCGCTCCCGAATACTTATTAATATTCTGCAATGCTTCCTGGATTATCCTGTACACATTTACCTTACAGATGTTAGACATTTGCTCCCAATCTATCGCGGGATCAATATCGGCTTCAAACTCGGTATCGAATGTGTTTTTTTGAGAAGTTATCATAAAGCCGAGCATACTTTCAAAGCTCTGCTCCTGGTTAAACAATGCATTTCGGCTAAGGTCATGCGAAACACCGCGTATTTCTGATTCTATTGATTGCAGCTCTTTAATATATTCTTTACGCTTCAGTATAGATTCTTCATCTGCCTTTTTATTTATAAACTCCAGATTGAGCCTTACCGCATATATATTATTAAGTATACCATCATGCAGTTCCATCGCTATACGTGATTTCTCTTCTGTCTTTGCCGATTCGATTTTACCCTGCTGCTCGAACATCAGCTCATAAATCTCTTCATTCGCCTTTTGCTGTTCCTGCACAAGTAAAAGCTCTTTATTCTTCGAATTAAGATAATATATTATGAAAATCGCGGCAATAAAAAGTACGACTACTATAGATACACCTATAATAAAGCTGTTCTTTTTTGCAAGAGCATCTTTCTCATCAGTTATCCTTTCGGTATCAAACTCGATACGGGCAAATTTATCTCTTGTATTTTGTGCAATTTTCTGAAGACTGTCATTGACCTTTATATACCTGCGCATATAAAAGTCCTTATTAACGTCGTCAATTGCTGTTAGCAGTTTAAGACTCGTAAGTATATCGGAATTACTCTTTACAACCTTAGCTTTAGTGTAAGCATTGGTGAGATAATCTATTGCTTTTGCAGTATCCTTTTTATGGAGAAAATATTCTCCAAGGCTGACATTACTTGCAATGATGCCCTTTTCAACCTGAAGGCTGTCGCGTATTGCAAGTGATTTATAAAAAAGTCCCGGAAGTTGCGAATAATCTCCCGATTTATATTTAGCCGATGCAAGATTATTGATAAGCTTAGCATAGAGTCCCTGTTGCGATTCGAAATCAGACATACTCAAAGCCAGTTTATATATCTCTATAGCTTTTTTATGCTGCTTCATT
>QFQM01000970.1 GCA_003243255.1 Flavobacterium psychrophilum
AGATCTTATCCTATTCGAAAACGAAGATTATATCGTTATCAACAAACCTCCTTTCGTGGCTTCATTAGATGAACGCGGTGCTGCTGGTGCTGGTGAAGTGAACATTTTACGTTTGGCAAGGCTTTACACAGAAGACGCGCAGATTTGCCACAGGTTGGATAAGGAAACTTCGGGTGCTATTGTGATTGCGAAAAATCCTGAAGCTTACCGTAACCTTTCGATACAGTTTGAAAAGCGAAAAGTAAACAAAATTTATCATGCAGTAGTTGATGGTCAATTCCAATTTGACAATCTTTTTGTGGATTTGCCGATTTTGAACGATGGTAATAAAAACGTAACCATTGACAGGCAAGAAGGCAAACGTGCTGAAACTTACTTTAATTCGTTAAAATACTATAAGCATTATACCTTTTAACTGATGAGGAGGAGCAACCTATAATGAAGCGTTTCGCCTTACATGCTAAGCAAATTACGTTTAAAGGTTTGGATGGAAAGGATATTTTAGTGGAAGCTCCTTATCCTAAAGATTTTGCTACATTATTGAAACTATTGGACAAGTTTGATAGTTAGTGGTTAAACTAAAATAAATATTATGTACATCAAGTTTGTAAATTTTGTAGACCGTTTTAATCAATACAGACAAAGCAAAATTTCGAACAAAAATTTTCTAATTATCGCTGCTGTTCTGGTAGGGATATTGGCAGGATTAGCGGCTTCGCTGTTAAAAGGAATTACGCACAGGATAGAACATTTTTTACAAACTGATTTACAGTGGCAATACAAATATTACTTGTATCTTTTGTTTCCAACCATTGGTATTTTACTTTCTGTACTTTATGTACGTAGGTTCATCAAAAAGGGAAAGTTCGAAACAGGTCTAACGCCTTTACTATTTGCCATTTCTAAAAAATCGAGTAAGGTAGAAGCGCACAATAGTTATTCACAGATTATCACTTCCGCTATCACCGTTGGTTTTGGAGGTTCTACTGGTTTAGAAGCCCCAATTGCTACCAGC
>QFQM01000035.1 GCA_003243255.1 Flavobacterium psychrophilum
AATAAGGACCAAAACGCTTTGGGATCGTTTTTGGGAAGCCGTCGGTAATTTCCTTGACAGCCT
Organism: Flavobacterium psychrophilum; assembly: GCA_003243255.1. The sequence goes on from QFQM01000035.1 coordinate 64, forward strand.
GTTCTCTTCGGGCAGCAAAGCGACAGGGACTTCCGCTTTTGGTATTTTCATGCGCATCCTTGCCTTTCTCCTTATTGGGTTTGTGGTATATATGATCGTACGCATAATACTGAAGAAAGAAAATATGTGGATTTTTGGAAGATCTTCCAAAAAGATTCAAAGCAATGATATTACCATAGAAAACATACATGAGCTTGACTTTAATAAGCTGACGGAAGAAACCAAAAATGAAGGCAATTACAGGCTGGCTATACGCTACTATTATCTTTGGGTTCTGAAAAAATTATCCAGCAGAGAAATTATAGACTGGCACTGGGATAAAACCAACAGCGATTATCTGTATGAAATAAAGGACAACACCTTAAGAAAAGATTTTGAATACCTTTCATACCTGTATGATTACAGCTGGTATGGAGAATTCCCTATTGACAGCGATGCATTTATTAAAGCAGAGAAAGCTTTCAGGAAAACATTAAACACAATTTAAAATGAGCAGAAGATTAATAATATACTTCGTATTGGTGTCCTTAATAATAGGGCTGCTCATTTATGTAGATGCCTCAAGGCCAAAACCCATCAACTGGGAACCAACCTATGCTACCAAAGATAAGATTCCGTTTGGCCTATATGTTTTCGATAAAGAGTCTCACCAGCTTTTTAAAGGAGATTCGGTTAAAAAACTGCGTGTAACGCCTTATGAATATTTTGATGCTTTATATGATTATGACGCTAAAAACTATACTAATTCCGGCACCTTTATCAGTATAGATGAAGAAAGCGACCTGGACAGAGAGTCGGTTAAAGAGCTCATCTATTTTGCAGAATATGGAAATACGGTTTTTTTAAGTGCCAAGAATTTACCATACATATTGCTTGATACTCTTGAAGTAACTACAAAAGGCGATTTGGTGCTAAAAGACACCATAAAAATGAGTCTTGGAAAAGACAATCGTGCCTACAGCTATTCGCGGGGTACCGGCATGGTATATTTTGACAGCATAAAAAACAAAAAGGCTGAAATACTGGGGTATCAGGAACATGGAAAAGATAAAAAACCAAATTTCATAAGAGTTCCTTTTGGTCAGGGTCAGTTCCTGCTGCATACCCAGCCAGCCGCTTTTAGCAATTATTACCTGTTGCAGGAGAATAACGCCAAATACACCGAAGGACTGGCTACATACATACCTAAAGGCAATGTATACTGGTACTCCCCCTGGTTTGTAAGCAGGAATACCGAATCAGACAATTCCCTGCGCTATATCCTTAGCCAGCCTGCGCTTAAATGGGCTATGTGGCTCGGCATCCTGGCATTTATTGCCTTTGCCTTATTTACAGCCAAGCGTAAGCAAAGGGTAATTCCGGAGATAACGCCTTTACGCAACACGACTGTCGATTTTGCCAAGACCATTGGCAACCTTTACTTCATGGAGCGTGACCACCATACCATCATAGAGAAAAAGATCATCTATTTCCTTGAACACGTAAGGACAGTATATCTGATAGACACCTATGACCTGAACGATGAATTTGTCGAAAAACTGCATTTAAAGACCGGAAAACCGGTTGAAGACATTCAAAAAGCAGTAAGTTTGATAAAAAAACACAGGTACGAGCTTACAAGTACCGAAGCTGATGTACTGGCAATTAATAAAGCAATAGAAAATTTAAGATAATTAACCAATCTGTTAAATAATATATATGGATACTTTTAACAACGAAGGCCTGACTCCTCAAAATGAAAATAATGAAACTCTGAATTCAGGAGGTATCAATATAGAAAATGCGACCCAACAATCTGAAAGCGAAACCATCAGTTTTGAATCAAGACTTAACCTTTCTGAACTACAGGCAGGTATAGCTGCGATTAAAGCCGAAATAAACTCGGTAATAGTAGGGCAGCATAAAATGATAGACCAGTTGCTTGTGGCCATACTTTCTAACGGGCACGTACTGCTTGAAGGCGTTCCCGGTGTGGCTAAAACTATCACCGCTAAGCTTTTATCAAAAACATTATCGCTGCACTTCAGCAGAATTCAGTTTACTCCGGATCTTATGCCGTCTGACATACTTGGTACGTCGGTATTTGACCTGTCTAAATCAACATTTAATTTCAAAAAAGGTCCTGTTTTCTCAAATTTTGTACTGATTGATGAGATTAACAGGGCTCCTGCAAAAACACAGGCTGCGCTATTTGAGGTAATGGAAGAACGCCAGATTACCGTAGAAGGCGTTACGCACAGTATGGAAGCACCTTTCCTTGTAATTGCAACACAAAACCCTATCGAGCAGGAAGGTACATATCGTTTACCGGAGGCTCAGCTTGACCGTTTCCTTTTTAAAATAAATATCGATTATCCAAACCTAAATGAAGAGATAGCTATCCTTCAGAGAGAAAACGCCCTGCAGGATAAACAAAAGCTTGACAACATCAAACAGGTATTATCTCAGGCAGATATTATAAAATACCAGGCAATCGTAAAACAGATAACCATTGAGCCGCAACTGATTGAGTACATTGCTAAGATAGTTACCAATACACGCGAAAATGCCTTCCTTTACCTTGGAGCATCACCACGTGCATCTATCGCTATACTTAACGCTGCAAAAGGATTTGCTGCTCTTAGAGGAAGGGATTTTGTAACTCCGGAAGACATTAAAGACTCTGCCGTACCGGTATTGCAGCATCGTGTAATGGTTTCTCCTGAACGTGAAATGGAAGGCCTTACCGGTGAACAGATTATAAAACAGATAATTGATACAGTAGAAATACCGCGCTAATGAAGTGGTTCCGAAAAATATACCTTACCAATTTCCTGTTCTATGTACTGATGGGCATAATAGTATGCTTTATAACAGCACAATTTATACCGTCGCTGTATAAGGCCTGCTGGCTTATACTTTACATTTTCCTTGGATTCATTGCCGTAGATTTTCTGCTGCTTTTTGCCAGCAACCAAAGGTTTACAGCCCACAGAAAAACCACTGAAAAATTTAGTAACGGTGATGAAAATCCTGTTATTATAGAAATGGAAAGCGGTTATTCATTTCCTGTAAGCATTAAGGTTATTGATGAGATACCCGTACAGTTTCAGGTGCGCAATTTTGAGATAAAACGAAAAATTCCTGCCGGAACTAAAGACAGTTTTGAATACCATCTGCGTCCTGTTGAACGCGGAGAATATCATTTTGGGTGTCTTAATGTCTATGTTTCATCCCCTTTAAACCTTGCGTGCCGCAGATTTATTTTTGATAAAGGCGATATGGTACCCACCTACCCTTCGTTCATACAGCTTAAAAAATATGATCTGATGGCGTTCTCCAACAAACTATTCCAATACGGACTGAAAAAAATTCGCCGTATAGGGCATACTATGGAGTTTGAGCAAATAAAGGATTATGTTTCCGGCGATGATCTTCGTACTATAAACTGGAAGGCTACGGCCAAGAAAAACCAGCTTATGGTAAACCAGTTTCAGGATGAGCGTTCCCAAAACGTATACATGGTTATAGATAAGGGGCGCGTAATGAAAATGCCTTTTAACGGGCTGAGCCTTCTTGATTATGCCATAAACTCTTCATTGGTACTGTCTAACATCATACTGAAGAAACAGGATAAGGCCGGTATGTTTACCTTCTCCAAAAAAGTAGAGAACCGTGTTGCTGCCGAAAGACGTTCGAGCCAGATGCAACGAATACTTGAAACGCTTTATAATGTTAAGACTAACTTTTTTGAGAGCGACTTTGGAAGGCTATATGCCGATATAAAGAAAAACATCAATCAAAGGAGCCTTATACTATTATATACCAATTTTGAAACTGTTGATGGTCTTAAGCGCCAGCTACCTTACCTAAAAGGTATTGCCCACAATCATTTGCTGGTGGTTGTTTTCTTTGAGAACATTGAACTGGATCAACTGATTAACAGCGATGCAAAAAATGTTCAGGAAGTATACGATCAGGTAATTGCTGAAAAGCTTGCGTTTGAAAAAAGGCTTATCGTAAATGAGCTTAAGAAATATGGTATCCATTCGGTGCTTACAAAACCGGAAAACCTGACCATAGAAAGCATCAACAAATACCTTGAAATAAAAGCGAGGGGTATTCTTTAACTATTAAGGCTGCAAACTTTGTAACTTTGCTGCTTTTGAAACCTAGCTACTCTTCATGAAACAGATCACGAGCGCCCAGAATCCATTTATAAAATCGTTGGTACAATTACAGGAAAAAGCGAAGGCACGCCGCCAGAGTGGTACATTCCTGATTGAAGGCCAGCGTGAGATTCAGCTTGCCCGTAAAGGCGGCTATGAAATAGAGACCGTTTTGTTTTTGCCTGATATGCTTACCGACACTGTTGTTGCCTCTCTTGCCGGCAGGCATGTGGAGATGATTGAGATAAGCCGTGAAGTCTATCAAAAACTGGCTTATCGTGATACTACAGAAGGTGTTATCGCTATCGCAAAAAGCAAAAGCCTTGAGCTTTCCGATTTGAAATTGGGTGATAATCCACTGATACTTGTTGCTGAAGCTCCGGAAAAACCGGGAAACCTTGGTGCACTGCTACGCACGGCCGATGCCGCCAACCTTGATGCCGTAATTGTAGCCAATCCCAAAAGCGATATGTACAACCCTAATGTGGTACGTTCAAGCGTAGGCTGTCTTTTTACCAATCAGATCGCCACAGGCACCACTGATGATGTAATCGCTTACCTGAAATCTAAAAGCATAAATATCTATTGCGCTACATTGCAGGATTCTACACAATACCATACGCAGGATTACACCACGCCTACCGCGCTTGTTGTAGGTACCGAAGCCACCGGACTTACACAGGAATGGCGTGATGCCTCGACTAAAAATATTATTATCCCAATGCAGGGCGAAATTGACTCAATGAATGTATCAGTAGCTGCTGCAATATTAATTTTTGAAGCTAAAAGACAAAGAGGATTTTAGCTAAAACTGACGATATGAAACTGATTTATTTTTTTATTACGCTGATCGCATTATCAGCGAATGCCCAGACTGAAACGCTTAACTGGGATGATGCCCGCATAAACGGCAAAATGGAACTGACGATATCAAAACGTGATTTTGAAGCCATTTACAAAAAAGCCGACAAAATTGTTACCCCTGATTACACAGAAATTTGCGGTTCCGACGAAGACAGTAAATTTCAGTATTACTATCATAAAAATCTGCAGTTTGAGCTTGATAACGGCATCATGAACTTTATGAAAATGACGTTTTCTAAAAAAGATACTTTTTTCTTTTCATACAAAGACAGAAAGTTTGATGGCAACACCACCTTAAACGACCTTAAAACACTCTTTCCTGAAGCGGTTATAAACACCGAGAAAGATTCCGCTGAAGCCACATTCCTCTTAGGTTCCGGCACACCTCTTGATGATAACCTATGGCGATTTACTTTAAAGAACGGGATTCTTATTTCAATAGAGTATTTTTCACAATGCTAAATGGACAACGTAAAAACATATTACAATCCATTAAATGGTGAGTATACCAAAATACTCAAAACATCTGCCGATACACTTGGAGAATATTCGCTTTTAGAGGTCAATCTTATACCGGGTGGCGGAAACCCTCCGCACTACCATACCCGTTTTACAGAAGAGTTTATCGCCGCAGAAGGCAAACTCGGACTCTTGTACAATAAGGACATTTTGTATTTAGAACCCGGAGAAAGCAGGCTTGTACCTATAGGCATTGAGCATCGTTTTTTTAACGACGGAAGCGAACCGATAATCTTTAAAATTATATTAAGGACCGGACAACCGGGATTTGAAAACTTTATCAAAGCTCTGTTCGGACTGGTGAATGATGGAAAAACTACAAAAAGCATGATCCCAAAAAATCCGCTCTATGGAGCAACATTGCTGCATTGGGGTGATACACATCTTAAAACATTATATTTCCGTTTGTTTACACCGCTGGCAAAACTTGCCTATTGGCTTGCTAAGAGGACAGGGACAGAACAGAGATTGCTTGACAGCTACTGCAAATAACATCACGTCCCCTTAATTATACTGCGATAGAATAATTCGATAGTCGCTTTTGTTTATGATAAAAATTATCACTAACTTTAAGGCTATTGTTACATGACTATGATAGAGATCGATACAGAACAGGAAAACAAGGCTATTGCCAAAGAATACAAGGAGTTACTCCGCATCAGCTACCAAACGCTTACCGAAGATGACAAAAAGCTAATACGAAAAGCTTTTGATGTTGCTGTGGATGCCCACAAAGACCAGCGCAGGAAATCGGGCGAAGCCTATATCTTCCACCCTATTGCCGTGGCTAAAATTGTAGCTTCGGAGATTGGGTTGGGTGCGACGTCTATTGCCTCTGCCCTGCTGCATGATGTTGTGGAAGACACCGACATTACCGTTGCCGATATAGAGCGTATGTTCAATCCTAAGATTGCGCAGATTGTAGACGGCCTTACAAAAATTGCACAAGTTAAGACCGATCAGGAAATATCGATGCAGGCGGAGAACTTCCGTAAAATGCTGCTGACCCTGAATGACGACGTAAGGGTTATCCTCATCAAGATTGCCGACAGGCTGCACAACATGCAGACAATGGAGTCTATGGCTGACTACAAGCAGGCAAAGATCGCGTCTGAAACGCTTTATATTTATGCTCCGCTGGCACACCGCCTTGGGCTTTATAACATAAAATCGCAACTGGAAGACCTTGGGCTGAAATATACCGAGCCCGCAGTGTACAACGACATTGTAAGCAAAATGAAGGAGACCAAGGAAGAGCAGGATGCATACATCAAATCGATATCTGATGTGCTTCAGGCGTCTTTGGATTCTGAAGGTATTGAGTACACCATAAAAGGCCGCCCTAAATCCATTTACTCTATCCGCAGGAAGATGCTGGCTCAAGGGGTAACTTTTGACGAAGTATATGACAAGTTCGCACTAAGGATCATCTATAAATCAAGTCAGCATGACGAAAAATTCATCGCCTGGAAGATCTATTCCATCGTAACGGATCATTACCGCCCTAGCCCGAGCAGGCTAAGGGACTGGATATCATCTCCTAAATCAACAGGCTATGAAGCCCTGCATATTACCGTAATGGGGCCTAAGGGTCGTTGGGTGGAAGTTCAGGTGCGAAGTGAGCGTATGGATGAAGTTGCTGAAAAAGGGTATGCTGCACACTACAAATACAAACAGGGTGGAAATACCGAGGAACACGGCCTTGAAACATGGCTAAACCTGCTTAAGGAAGCTCTGGAAAACACATCGGGCAATGCGGTAGACTTTGTTGAGGACTTTAAACTGAATCTTTACGCTAAAGAAATCTATGTATTTACTCCTAAAGGTGAGATAAAATCGTTACCAAAAGGTGCGACATCGCTGGATTTTGCCTTCAGCATCCACTCGGAAATCGGTGTAAAAACAAGGGGGACAAGAGTAAATGGCAAACTCGTTCCGCTAAACCATGTACTGAACAGCGGCGACCAGGTTGAGATTATTACATCACCCAACCAAAAACCAAATCCGCACTGGCTGGATTATGTAACTACCGCCCGCGCAAAGAATAAAATTAAAAATGTACTTAACGAAAGTACCAAAAAAATTGCTGAGGATGGTAAAGAGCTGCTTACGCGTAAGCTTCGCCACCTAAAAATCACACTTAGCGAAAGCGTGGTAAATGAGCTGGTGAACTACTTTAAGCTAAAAACCAGCCTTGACCTGTTTTACCGCGTAGGCGTAGGAACGATAGACAACCAGCAACTTAAGGACTATGCCGCCCTGAAGAGCAATACGTTTATGAACTTCTTTAAAAGTAAGATCAAGCGTTCGCCAAACGTGCCTCAGGAGCAGATACAAAAAGAAGAGATCAGCCGTAATTATGATTTGTTGGTTTTCGGCAAAAATGAAGACAAACTGGATTATAAGCTATCTAACTGCTGTAACCCTATACCGGGCGATGATGTGTTTGGTTTCATTACCATAAACGAAGGCATTAAAGTTCATAAGAAAGACTGCCCTAACGCCATCAGGCTGCAGAGTAACTATGCTTACCGAATTATGCCTGCCAAGTGGATCGATTCTTCTCAGGAAGAGTTTAAGGCTACACTTAAGATTACCGGTATGGATACGCTGGGATTAACCAATGAGCTGACCAAAGTAATCTCGAACAACATGCATGTTAATATTCAGAGCATATCGCTTAGTGGTAATGCCGGAATTTTTAACGGACAGGTTACTGTCGTAGTACAGAACAATACGATACTTAAGAAACTTATAGACAACATTAAAAAAATTGATGGCATAGATAAAGTGACGAGGATAAACAACAATTAAGGTTAATGCTTTCACTTAACGAAATTTAGATTATCTTTGCACCATCGATACAAAAACCATGGAAAATAATAAAAACCAGGACATTGTAAAAAATGTTTTTACGAAGTTCCTAGAAGACAAAGGCCACAGGAAAACTCCTGAACGCTATGCTATACTTCAGGAAATTTATGACAGCAAGGAACATTTTGACATTGAATCGCTGTACATAAAAATGAAAAACAAAAACTACCGTGTTAGCCGTGCTACGCTGTATAACACGATAGAGTTGCTTTTAGAATGCGGTTTGGTAAGAAGGCACCAGTTTGGCCAGAACCAGAGCCACTACGAGAAATCGTACTTCGACAAGCAGCATGACCACATTATCATGACTGATACAGGAGAAGTTATAGAGTTTTGCGACCCAAGGATACAATCTATCAAAAAAACGATAGAAGAGATTTTTGGTATTGAAATTCATAACCATTCTTTATACCTTTACGGCCATAAAAAGCAAAATGCCCCGGAACAGGAAAAGCCAATCGCTGAAGAACCTGTTGCAGAGCATTAATTAAGGGCTCGTTTAGAAAAACGACAAACCAACCCTGAAAAGGATTGGTTTTTATTTTTAGTAATTATCCGAAAAACAATTATTTCAATATAACAAACAAATTAAAGGAATGACCGTAGATTTGCTGCTTGGATTACAGTGGGGCGACGAAGGTAAAGGAAAGATCGTTGACGTACTCACCTCAAAATATGATATTATTGCCCGTTTTCAGGGTGGCCCTAATGCAGGACACACACTTGAGTTTGACGGTATAAAACACGTTTTAAGAACTATACCATCCGGTATATTTCACAAAAACTCAATCAATATCATAGGAAACGGTGTGGTTATGGACCCTGTTGTTTTCCAGAAAGAGATAGAAGGACTTGAGAAATTCAACATCGATATCAAATCGCGTCTTCTTATTTCAAGAAAAGCACACCTTATCCTTCCTACACACCGTTTGTTAGACGCTGCATCTGAAGCATCTAAAGGAAAAGCTAAGATAGGCTCTACACTTAAAGGTATCGGACCAACTTATATGGACAAAACCGGAAGAAACGGTCTTCGTATTGGCGATATCGAACTTGATAACTTTGAAGAGCTTTACCGCCACCTTGCTGACAAGCACCAGGCAATGATCGATTTCTACAATGTAGACCTTCAATATGATCTTGCGGAACTTGAAAACGAATTCTTTGCAGCAGTAAAAGAGCTTAAGAAACTTACATTCATCGATAGCGAAGAATACCTGAACAAAGCCATGAAAGAAGGAAAAACCATCCTTGCTGAAGGTGCTCAGGGATCTCTTCTTGATATCGACTTTGGTACATATCCGTTCGTTACATCATCTAACACTACAGCTGCCGGTGCCTGTACAGGTCTTGGCATCGCTCCAAACAGGGTTAAGGATGTATTCGGAATCTTTAAAGCATACACTACTCGTGTAGGTAGCGGACCTTTCCCTACTGAGCTTTTTGACGAAGACGGTGCTACTATGGCACGCGTGGGTAACGAATTCGGTTCGGTTACAGGCCGTGCAAGACGTTGTGGCTGGTTAGACCTTGTTGCGCTTAAATATGCGGTTCAGGTGAATGGTGTTACTGCGCTTTACATGATGAAAGGCGATGTACTTTCAGGTTTCGACACGCTGAAAGTATGTACTGCTTACAAATACAAAGGACAGGAAATTGACCACCTTCCATACAACATAGAGCCGGAAAACGTTGAGCCGATTTTTGTTGAGAAAAAAGGATGGGCTGCAGACCTTACAGGAATGACTACGTATGAGCAGCTTCCTGCTGAGCTTAAAGAATACATCGAATTTATTGAAAAAGAACTTGAAGTGCCTATTAAAGTTGTATCTGTAGGTCCGGACAGAACTCAGACAATAATGAAATAATACAGAAGCCGCTTGAAAGAGCGGCTTTTTTTTATGGTTTTCTATTTCATCAATTGTCCCTGGCTTTAGCCAGGGTTACTTTTGCAACAGTGTTGTGGGCTTTAGCCAAATATGGATTTATATTCGGCTAAAGCCAGAATGCAGCTTCCTTTAAATCCCTGGCTAAAGCCAGGGGCAATTAATATAGCAACTCAATAATCATTACAAAGAAATTCATATTTTAGATACAAATATCTCTATATGCCATTCATACAAATCTATGTACACATCGTTTTTTCAACTAAAGACAGATATCCATTTCTTAAAACTCCTGAACTTAGGCAGCAAGTTTGGAAACATATACATGAAAATGCCAGAAGCAAAGGAATTCATATAGATTTTATAAATGGATATGCAGAACATTGTCATATCTTACTCTCACTAGGCTCAGAACTATCATTAAGTAAAACTATACAGTTAATAAAGGGAGAAAGTTCTTTTTGGATAAATCAAAATAACCTTACATCATCAAAATTCGAATGGCAGAATGATTATTTCGCCGTTTCAGTATCAGACTCTATCCTTAATAAGGTGCGAAATTATATAGCACGACAGGAAGAACACCATAAATTCAAAAGTTTTAGTGAAGAATATGAAGAATTCATAAATAGTTTTCAGGTTGTGAACAAACCTGATATTTTAACCCAACAATAAAAACTCCGCACTCCTATTGTTGTTGTTTTTATGTAAATTTGTTTCAAATTATTAAAACTTGAAAAAGCTTCTTCTTTTATTCATTGCTTTTATCTCCTGCGGCATATCGCTGAATGCCCAGAACAATAAGCAGATCATCATAGAACACGTTGATTTCAGTGAAATGAACCAGACTGAAATTCCCGGAGCAGTTGTGCTTTCAGGAAACGTCAGGGTGCTGCACGACGGGATCAGGATGACCTGCCATAAAGCCTATCACTTTACCAAGGAAAACTACATCAAACTTTTTGGTGATGTAAAAATGAATCAGGGCGATACTTTGTTTATGGATAGCCGTTATGCCGAATATAACGGTAATAAAAAATTTGCCTATGCTACAGGTGACGTACTGATGCGCTCACCCGACATGCGACTGACTACCGATACCATTAATTTTGACAGAACCATACAACAGGCCTATTACAACTCTTACGGAACAATTGTAAACGGTGAGAATACACTAAAAAGTAAGTCAGGACGATACATTGTCGGGCAGAAAAAATATGAGTTCAGGACAGCAGTAGTACTTACGAATCCGAAGTATGTATTAAAATCGAACCATCTTGATTATTATACTAATTCAGGGCATTCCTATGTATTCGGGCCTTCGACCATTACAAGCAAAGAAGACTTTATTTATACCGAAAAGGGCTTTTATGATACCAAGAAGAATGAAGCCCAACTGTATACTAACTCCTATATAAGATACGGAACCCGGATCATTAAGGGAGACAATCTGTACTATAATAAACCTAAAAATTATTCTTCGGGTACAAACAATGTACGGATTACCGATACCATAAATAAATATGTATTGGAAGGGCATTATGGCGAGATTTTCAGAAAACCGGAAGGTGACTCATTGGTAATGACCAAACATGCTGTAGCCAAAACCCTTGTTGAAAAAGACACCTTATATACGCATGCCAAATTGATGGTGGTTACCGGTAAGCCGGGAGAGCGCATCATAAGGGGCTATAACAATGCGCGTTTTTATAAGGTAGACATGAGTGGTAAATGTGATTCCATCCATTCTGATGAAAAGAAAGGCCTGACACAAATGATTAAAAATCCGGTGATCTGGAATGGCGACAGCCAGCTAACCGGCGATATTATACATATTATATCCAACAGCAAGACCGAGCAGATCGATTCACTCAAAGTGCTCGGCAATGCATTCATTATTCAAAAGGATACTATTGGAACCGGATACAACCAAGTTAAAGGCAAGAATATGTATGGTAAATTCCGGGATAACAAGCTCTACGAAGTCGATTTGATAGGTAATGCCGAAAAGATCGTATACATGTATGACAAGACCGAACTCTTTGGTATAGACAAAGGCAAAGGCAGCAGCATACACCTTGAAATAATGGATAATAAAATAACTACTGCTACATTATTCAAAAAAACAGAAAGCGAAGTCTATCCTGAGGCCGAATTTCCTGAGAATGTCCGGAAATTCAGGGGATTTGTCTGGCGGGGCGACGAAATGATATTAAGCAAGGACGACATATTTCCGCAGGAAGAAAAAGACCTTCATGACAAGATCGTTAAGAAAAGTGAAACCGATAAACAAGCGGAAGATAAACCTTTAGAACCACTGAAGCAGACGCTAGATTACGACAAGAACAACCCGAAACCTAAACCCAAGCCTGAAACTCCTTAGTTTTCAGCCTGCCTGCTGGCAAAGGCAGGTCACAGTCGCAGTTTTCAGACTCCTTTGTCATTTCGAACGAAATGAAATGGAGCTGAGAAATCTCAAAATTAGTTATTACAATGATCAACGATTTTTTAAAATACCAGGCACAGACCTCTCCTTACCCACTGGGAATGGAAGTTTCACATGCCGTAGGTTCTTATATATACGATACTAAAGGTAAGAAGTACCTTGACTTTGTCGCCGGAGTTTCGGCAGCCAGCCTTGGGCACCAGCACCCAAGAGTTAACCAGGCGATTATAGACCAGCTAAACAAATACAGCCATGTAATGGTCTATGGCGAGTACGCACAGCATCCATCTGTTGAGTTTTGCAAACTGCTTGCAGAGCATATGCCTCCGCAGCTGAACAAAACCTATCTTGTAAATTCCGGTACAGAAGCAACAGAGGGTGCATTAAAGCTTGCCAGAAGAGTAACAGGCCGTAGCCAGCTAATATCATGCTTTAACGCTTATCATGGCAATACAATGGGCTCTATGAGTGTAATGGGCTTTGAAGAGCGCAAGCAGATATTCAGGCCCCTGATACCCGATGTTGACTTCATTACTTTCAACAATGAGGAAGACCTGCAAAAGATAACTACTAAAACTGCAGGTATCATTCTGGAAACGATTCAGGGCGGTGCAGGATTTATACAGCCTGAAAATGACTTCCTGAAAAAAGTAAGGCAGCGTTGCGACGAAGTTGGCGCAATGATGATACTGGATGAAATACAGCCCGGATTTGGGCGTACCGGAAAAGTTTTTGGTTTCCAGAATTACGATGTCGTTGCGGATATTGTTATTATGGGTAAAGGAATGGGCGGCGGAATGCCTGTTGGTGCTTTTACAGCCAATGAAAAATATATGGATCTGCTTAGCCATGACCCTAAATTGGGACACATAACAACATTTGGCGGACACCCTGTAATTGCTGCGGCATGCCTTGCAACGCTTCAGGAACTTGTTGAGACTGACATAATGGCGCAAGCCCTGGAAAAAGAAAAACTTTTCAGGAAACTGCTTGTCCACCCACTCATAAAAGAAATAAGAGGCGAAGGCCTTATGATAGCCCCTATGACCGAAAGTGCTGATATTACTAACGAAGTGATACTTCGTTGCCAGGAAAAAGGACTTATTTTATTCTGGCTGCTGTTTGAAGGAAAGGCTATCCGCATTACTCCTCCCCTTACGATAAGCAATAAAGAGATTGAAGAAGGATGTGGCATTATTATTGAAGTTATGAATGAGATTCTTGCCGAGCAAAACAATAATTAACAATAAAATTTGTTAATTAAATTGTTCAAAAGAATTATAAATTATTTCCTATTGGGGTATACATTTCGTAACTTTAATAAGGATAATTTTAAACAATTGGAGTATGAATTTGAGCCACGAAGAAGAAGATTACAGTTTATCCTTATCAAAGTTTGAATCTATGTTGAAAACCAACAAAGTATTCTTCTTTGACTCCGAAGAGTTTGAAGATATCATTCTTCATTACCTTGACACCGGAAAAATTAATTTAGCTAAAAAGGCCTTAAAATTAGGTCTGGAACAACATCCCAGATCGACAGGCTTAAAATTAGTACAGGTGGAGCTTTTGGTATTTGATGACAAGCTCGATATCGCCGAAAAATTATTGAATGACCTTTACGCTATTGAACCTACCAACGAAGAAATATATATCCAGAAAGCAAACATCTACTCAAAAAGAGACGACCATGAAAAAGCTGTAGAGCTACTGGAAACTGCTCTTAAATATACTGATGATCTTGCTGATGTATATTCGCTTATAGGCATGGAATACCTTTTTATGGATAATTTGGAGCTGGCAAGGGATAACTTCATCAAATGCCTTGAAGAAGATACCGAAGACCACTCTGCATTATATAACGTAGTATATTGCTTTGACTTTTTAGACCAGAATCTTGAAGCTATCGATTTCCTGAATAAATTTATTGACAGGAACCCGTACAGCGAAGTTGCATGGCATCAGTTAGGCAGACAGTATTATGCCATTAAGGACTATCCGGGAGCATTGCGCGCTTTTGATTATGCTACCCTGATTGATGATGCTTTCCTTGGTGCTTTTCTTGAAAAAGCAAAAACGCTTGAGAAACTTAAGAAATATCAGGAAGCAATCGAGTGCTATAACATGACAATGGAACTTGATGACCCTACCTCTTTTGCCTTATTACGCGTAGGTAAATGCTACGAAAGACTGGGCAATTTTGAGCAGGCGCTGAATTTTTTCCTTAAAACGGTTCATGAAGATCCGTTATTAGACAAAGCATGGATAGCGATTACTGACTTTTACATTCGTCGTAAGAATTACCAAAAAGCACTTTACTATGTAAATAAAGCTATTGGTATAGATAACGAAAATAAATTGTACTGGAAACGCTATGCAGTTATCAACAGGGCATTAAGCTTTCACGAAGAAGCCGAAGAAGGCTACCGCAAGGCAGTTGAGTTTGGCGACTATCAGCTTGATACCTGGTTGTTCTGGACAGATACTCTGATTACTCTTGGCGAATACCAGTCGGCTATAAAAGCCCTGCTAGACGCAACAGAGTATTTCCCTGAAGAGTTCGAGATCGAGTATCGCTTAGCAGGACTGTACTTTATGGAGCATGAGGAAGAAAAGGCTGTTTTCCATTTAAGCAACGGATTACGACTTGGCTTTAAGCACCACACGCTTATTGAAGAGTTCTTCCCGGCAATATGGTATTCAGACATTGTTCAGGATGCTATCAAAAAGCAGGAGAAAAAAAATAAATAATTTTAGTTTTAAACAGATAATAGGCCTGATTATGAAAACATAGTCAGGCTTTTTTTATTTTTATGGAATGAAAAAGCTATACATCTGCATTATAATATATACAGCATTCTTCTCTTTTACTGCTATTGCGCAAAATAATGTCGCTACATCAAACACCGTAAAAGATTCTGTCAATGGAGATATTAAAGTCACCACCGTTCATCTTGATACACAAATATTAAAATTTTTCAGATTCCCTAAAGAATCAGAAAAATTAAAGTCTGGCAGGTATAAAATTAATTTGTCGTTTTTAATTAATGAAGACAATAGCATTAGCCGTTTAAAAGTAAAGCAAGACCCCGGGTATGGAATTGGTAATGCATTAATGGAAGCTGTGCTGGCATTAGCCAAAAACGACTCTGAATTTATTAAAAAGCTAAAGGGAGACGAAAAAGAACTTTTCATATCAGCACCCATCACATTATTTATCCAAAACTAAAAACAACTTCTGATTATTATTATAAAAATCTTAACCTGATTTTGCTTTGTGCTTAATCAGGTTTTTTTATTTTTACAAAATACCGACCTATTCTTTTTTAAACTTTTTAAATGAAAACTAAACGTTTTGGGCTTGTGGGCCGTAATATAAACTATTCTTTCTCTGCCGGATATTTCAAAGATAAATTTGAGAAAACGGGACTGAATAAGTACACCTATACAAACTTTGATATTGAGAACATTTCCCAATTGCCGGAAATTATCGAAAACACCAAAAGGCTTAAAGGGCTTAATGTTACTATTCCGTACAAAGAGGAAATAATTCCGCTACTAGACAAGCTTTCGCCAACGGCGCAAATAATAGGCGCTGTAAACACTATTGTTTTCACTAAAAAAGGCACCAAAGGTTACAACACCGATCATTATGGCTTCAAGAAGGCCTTAGAACCTCTGTTGATGCCTCACCATAAAAAAGCACTTATACTTGGTACAGGCGGTGCATCAAAAGCTGTGGCTTATGCCTTACGCAGGATGAAAATAGAATACGACTTCGTTTCACGTACTGCTACCGATGTGGTTTATGCTTATGAAGATCTTGATAGGGAAGTCTTTAATGATTACCAGATCATTATTAATACTACACCTCTTGGCACTTTTCCGAACATGAAGGATTGCCCACCGATAGACTACAGCCTGTTCACTAACGAACATCTTGCTTTTGACCTGGTCTATAATCCGGAAGAAACCGAATTTATGAAGCGTGCGGCTCAAAATGGCGCTGCGATATCTAACGGTTACCAGATGCTTGTACATCAGGCGGAAAGAGCATGGAAGTTATGGAACCGAAAATAAAATATCCTGTTTTAACAAATCATCATTAATCTTTAAAAATAGTACCGAAATATCTAGAAATTAAGGTTTTTCTTTGAATTCTGAACTGCCTTTCTTATCTTTCGGCAATAAAGCAATATAAACTTAAGCATTTACACAATGTTAGAAGAAAAGAATGATAACCTGCATAATGCAGATGGAGAGCAATTAAACGAAGTAAACGGTACACTTCAAACCGATTACACGGCTGAAAACGACAACAACGAAAATGAGGAATCTCCTGTAGTTCACGAAACAGAAGGGCAATTGCCTTTTGCGCCAAAAGAATTACTTGAGGCTGCAAAAGTAGCCGATGAACCGGAAGAAGAGCCTGCTGCTGAAGCTCCTACTGAGGAAAAACAGTTATCCGCTGTTGAGTCGATTGCCGAAACTAACGCCGAGCAAAGCGAGGATGAATCGCTGCTTGATGCGCATGACATTCCTATGAAAAACTACGAAGAGCTGTCTATGGATGAGCTTGCCGCAGAACTTGAAAAGTTTGTAACCGTAGAAAAGGTAATGTCGGTTAAAGACCACGTTGAAGAAATAAGAAAAGAATTCTATTCAAAATACAATCATTTTATAGAGGAGAAAAAAGACGAGTACAGCCACGAGAACAATGGCGATACTTCAGAATTTGAATACCACTACCCTCTTAAAAATAAATTTGACACCCTATATAACCAATACAGGGATAAGAAAAACACCCACTTTAAAAAACTTCAGACAGATCTTAAAGGGAACCTTGAGAACAGGCTGGCAATAATTGAAGAGCTTAAAAGCGTTTCAGAAGGTGGTGAAAACATAAAAGATGCACTTAAACACGTAAGTGAACTTCGTGAGCGCTGGAAAAACGCAGGGCCTATTCCCCGTGATAAATACAACCACGTGTGGAACAACTTCCACTTCCATATCGAGCGTTTTTATGATCACCTGCACCTTGACAGGGAAGCCCGCGATATGGACTTTAAACACAATCTTGAGCAGAAGCAAAAGATAATTGCGCGTGTTGAAGAGCTTGTAAACGAAGAAGATATCAACAAAGCATTCCGTGAGCTACAGGCACTGCACAAAATCTGGAAAGAAGAGATTGGACCTGTATCTAGAGAGCACCGCGAAGAGATATGGAACCGCTTTAGTGAACTGACAAAACAGCTTCACGACAAACGCGAGGCACTTGTTGCCAAAAGCAAAGAGCTTGAAGAAGATAACCTGGCTAAAAAGAAAGAGATCATCGCTCAGATAAATGCTATCTCTGAAGAGAAAATCACTGCTCACAATGCATGGCAGGGACAGATTGACCGCATTGAGGCATTAAGGGAACAGTTCTTTAAAGCCGGAAAAGTACCTTTGGAAGTAAATGAAGAAACCTGGGCATCGTTTAAAGACGCTGTAAGGAACTTTAATTCAGTTAAAAACTCTTTCTATAAAGATATTAAAAAAGACCAGCAGGAGAACCTGAACAGGAAACAGGCTCTTGTTGAAAAAGCAAGATCACTTCAGGACAGCGAAGATTTTGCAGCCACGACCGCCATCATGAAACAGATACAGGACGAATGGAAAACCATCGGCCATGTACCAAGAAAGTATTCAGACAGCGTATGGAAAGAATTCAAAGCAGCTTGTAACCATTACTTCGACAGGCTTCACGCTAAGCGTAATGAAGCAAACCACGAAGAACTGGAAGCATTCGACAAGAAAAAAGAATACCTGGATCAGCTTAAAGGATTTGAACTGACCGGCGACCATAAAACCGATCTTGATGCCATCAAAAAGCATATAGAGAACTGGAAAGGCTTAGGCCGTGTACCTCAGGCAAGAAGACACATAGAAGGTAAATTCAACAAGATCCTTGATGCCCTTTTCGAAAAACTGAGCCTGTCTAAGAAAGAAACTGAGATGGTTCGTTTTAACAACCGCCTGGAGCAGCTTTCTGAAGGTGATGATACCCGCAGACTGGAAAACGAGCAGCTTTTCATTATGCGTAAGATCGACGAAGTACAGTCAGAGATATTCCAGCTGGAAAACAACATTCAGTTTATCTCTAACGCTAAAGGTGACAATCCTTTTGTAAAAGAAGTACAAAAGAGCATTGAGCGCCACAAAGAAGAACTTAAAACCTGGAAAGACAAGCTTAAGCAAATCAGGGAACTTAAAAAACAGCAACAGGAAGGAGGGGAATAAACCTCTTATTCTATAGATAATAAAAGCCGGCTACAAGCCGGCTTTTTTGTTTTACATTTATGCAAAATTTTTAATTATGCAGGTTCTTCTATTTCTATTCGCTTTAATTATTATAGTCTTTAATCTAATAATAAACCTATCAAATATTACCAGAATTATAAAATATTGCCTAAAACACAATACCCTTAACAAATTCTGGCCAAACTATTACAAAGCGTGTGTTAGTGGACGTGCAATATACTCTACCATTATCGCTTCTATACTCGCCTTAATTCTATTCTTACTACTGGTACCTATCATTATAATAAGAGGAATACTGAAAAAAGAAGAAATCGAGCAAATGCGAAAATCCGGAGTTTATTTTGATTACAATAGCAGTACTCCTGAGAGGTCAAAAATTTTTAAAACCAACCTCCCCTCGATTGGGCTTAATGATATTACAATTAATTCATCAGGAAACATAAACACTGACTGTATGAAAGTAATTGATGAACTTACCCGCCAATCTAAGAATGAATATACTTTAGTATTTGATCCTATGCAGGAAATTGAAGTGAATAGTGAAATCGTAACGGTACCATTACTAATCACAGTGAATACTTCGGTTTACCCGGCTTATTTTATTTACACTCCTTTCCAAAAAGAACAATATACCAATATAAGCAACACATTAAAGAAAAATGGTATACACCAAACGGTTTATTTTTCACTTCAACCTCTATAAAAAAAGAGGGGCCGGCAACCAATAGCCGAACCCCTCTTATGAACTAAAAACTATTACTCTGTTACTGTTTTACAATTTTAAAAGTAGCAGTTCCACCATTTGCTCCGGTTGCCATAAGCAGGTAAGTAGCGCTTGGCAGTGATGATATATTGATCTGAGTTGAAGTAGCATTCACCTGTTGGTAAAGTACTTTCTGACCAAGAAGGTTATAAACAGAAAGTTCTGTTATATTTTCTCTTCCTTCAATATTCATGATATCTGAAGACGGATTTGGATAGATTGAAAGATTTGCAAGAGCAAAGTCATCAGATCCCAGTACTATATTTACTGTTATTGCCAATATATCGCTATCACATTCTCCAACAGTTTGTACAGCACCATAAACAGCACCATCAATTAACGGTGTAGTGTCAGGAATCTGAATCCAAACATCTTCATCCAAGAAGTACCACTGAACAGTAGCACCCGCTGTAAACTCAACTTCAAGATCAGCAACAGTTTCTCCATTAGTATAATCCTGCTCTTCAGAACCTACCGGTGCAGAAGGCATATCAGTAACCACAACATCTACTGTAGCAGCTAAACTTTCACATTCGCCCAACGTCTGGGTTACAGAATACTGACCTGACACAAGTGCATCATTCGGTGTTACAGGATCTCCTGAAGGAGAATACCAGTTAACCGTATAACCTGCAGTAGCACCAGCTTCAAGAGCAGCTACAAAAGCTTCTCCACAGAATGATTGCTGAGCAGTTGGGAACGGCGCAACAACATTAGTAAGGGTAATAGTAACCGCTGTTCTTTGGCTTTCGCAACCGTCAACAGTTTGTGATACATAAAAAGTTCCGGCTGAAACTAATCCCTCTAACTGATCTGTACTTGTTTGTGAACTATACCAGTTAAATGTTGCATTTGGCAAACCTTCTACCGCTAATTCAGCAAAAAGAGAGCTATTACAAATATTAAAGCTTTGTGCAGCAGGAGCATCAATGCTATTAAGAGTAACAGTTACCGAAGCTCTCGCTCCTTCACATTCTCCTACCGTTTGTGAAACATAATAAGTTGTACCTGTAATAACAGGAGTTGAAGAATCAAGTGAAGCTGTGGCAGTAGCACTCGCATACCATGTTAAGGTTGCTCCCTCAACTGCTTCAACAGAAACATCAGCAAGTGTCGAACCAAAACATATCAATTGTGGAGTTGTAACCGGAGCCGCAACAGCCTCATGAACAGTAACTGTAACCGCGTCTCTTCCACTCTCACATCCGTTAAGATTTTGAGAAACATAATAAGTTCCTGACGCTAAAGCAGTGGTAGCCGTAAGCGCTGTAGCACTTGTTTCAGAATCATACCATTTTATAGTAGCTCCTGTTGCAGGAGTAGCCTGTAGGTTAGCTACTGTTGCGCCAGCACAGAATTCCTGATCATCAACAGTCGGAGCTGTTACTGTATTAATAGTAACCTGAACTGTTGCTTTTGCACTTTCACAGGTAGATATAGTCTGGCTTACATAGTAAGCACCGGTTGCAAGTACAGTATCTGCTGTAAGTGGCGTAGTACTTGTTTGCGTTGCATACCATTTATAGGTAATAGAGCTATTAGGGTTTACAGGAAGGTTAGCAACCGTAGCGCCTGAACACAATTGTTGTGGCTGGATTACCGGTGTAACAATTGAAGCTAATGTAACCTGACAAGCAACTTTTACACTCTCACAGATTCCCACTGTTTGAGAAACATAATAAGTACCTGTACCTAAAACTGTAGTTGACGCTAATGTTGTAGTAGCTGTTTGTGAAGCATACCATTTTATTGTTCCTCCCGCCTCGCCTGTAGCAACAAGGTTAGCTACTGTAGCACCTGATCCTGCACAAAAAGTTTGTGCAGCTACTGTAGGAGGTGCTATTGTTGTAACATTTACAGCAACGGTAGCTCTTGTACTTTCACAACCATTTATTGTTTGAGATGCATAATAATTACCTGTAACCAAAGCTGTAGTTGCAGTAAGAGCAGTACCACCTGTTAAAGCGGAATACCATTTAATATTTGTT
The DNA here is from genome assembly GCA_003243255.1 of Flavobacterium psychrophilum. Next base: position 21,855 of record QFQM01000035.1, read on the forward strand.
CCCGAAGTAGTCTGCAAATTAGCTACAGTTGCACCACCACAAAATTGCTGTGCCGCAGCAGTTGGCAGAGCTAAAGGATTTAATGTAATCGATACAGCAGTTGACCTTGCACTTTCGCAAGTACCCACCGTTTGAGAAACATAATAAGTTCCAGCAGTAAGAGTTGCTGTCGAAGCCAATGCAGTACCACCTGTTGAAGCTGTATACCATTTATAAACTGCACCCGGAATACCATTAACCGTAAGATCGGCATATGTCGCAGTAGGACACATATTCTGATCTGCAGCAGTAGGTGTTGCCGGAGTAGTACATGCATCAAGCTCATATGTTACATTAACTTTCCATGTGTTGTTATCAACTTTATTGTACGTAGTACTACAAATAGGATCGCTTGAAGTATTTGACGTCCATGTTCTCCACGCCCTAAGCTCAAAACCAACAGTTCCTGTAAGGCCGTTTGCAAAAGCAATATTCGATCTTGAATAAGTAGCAGTTCCTGCACCACTAACTGATGGTCCACTTGTTATAGCTGCTTCTGTAGTATTGTTAGTAGTACAAACCAGTAAGCTTCTTTGTTCAGACTGCCATGCACCAGCTGCTGCAGTCATTGTATAATTTGTGCCAACCGAAGCAATCTTATACCCAACAGGTACTGTAACAGACAATACTCCAGGACATGCAGTTGCAGAAGTCGTGGTTAGCGTACCCGCACTAGTATTAAAATAACTTGTACTAACGTCGCCTGTTGTATATGTATATGAAATTTGTGCTACTGTAAAGCTACCCTGCTTCCATATTCCCGTTGTACCTCCACAATTAGAACGAACCCAGAAATTATACGTCATTCCCGGAATACCTGTAACAGTAGCTGAGTTAGTAGGTGAATTCCCTGAAGGCGTTGTTGTACTCGTAGGCGGTGTAGCCGAAGTAGAATAATAATAATCATATCCACCTGAAGGAACTGTCGCAGGAGCTGTCCAACTAAGAGTTGCTCCAGTCATTGAAGACACATAAGTAATATTTGTAGGAGAAGGACAAGTTGTAAAAACATCTGCTGAAAAAGCAAAAACATTCACAACACCTGTACCTGCAGTTCTCGTAACTGTAACACTTTGTACCGTTTTTGACTGATTTGCAGCAGATAGTGCAAATGAAAACTGATACATTCTTGGATTAACACTATTGGGCTCAAGAAGATTACTGGTGTACCCTACACGTCCAATACCTTGTATTGCTGCATTAGCGCCATTAAACCAGTCCGGTACTGTCGCACTGAAAGACTGGTTAGTCCCGTCTGAAAAATTAGCAACAACACTGATAGTTCCCTCTGCACTTCCTGAAGAAGCCAGCATATATAGTGTTTTCACAGGAATTGGTGTTGTAAAAGCTAATGTACCGGGGGTATTGGTAATAAGTCTTAATGAGTTATTGGCTGTTAATGGAGCCAACTGATAACTTAATCCCGGAGTAGCAGTAACGATAGAATTAATAAGCCCATTTGCAGGAACACCATAAGTAATAGGGGTACTTGTGCTGTTAAGTTTCCAGTCATTCGCTACTAAAGCGAATCCTGCTCCATCGAAATCGGTAGTTGTTGTAGCAACAACCGTTCCGGTTCCGTTCGCTATTACATCGGCGTTGAGACCCGATGCAATTGGCATGGTTTGATACTCCTGAGCTGTGGCAGTTTTCACAGCAAAAAGAGCCATCAAACCCAAAATCAAATTAGGTAATCTTTTTGTCATTTAGCTAAATTTAGGTTAATGTAATTTTCAGAAAATTAAGAAATTAATACCTAAATTTATAAAGTTTTGTGAAAATTGTGTTTTTATAACAAAAAACAAAAATAAACAACACAATAATACAATAACCGCGATTTTTACAGTAAAATTTAACCAATCAAATCCATAAACATTTAATAATCTTAAGATTAATTCTACTCACGCCAATCCGAGGAAACCGGTATTTTGTACGAATTTACCTGAGGCTGTTTAATTATCTGCTTTTCATACCTTGGAGTTATTGAAAAGTCAATGAATTTTTCATCTTTGTATTTAGTATGTTCTACAATGGCTGACACCTTTACATTTACATCTATTGGCTGAACATAGTTATCATTTGCCAGCACTAAAAGATACTTACCCTGAAGCATATTCGCATCGGTAAAACGCTTATAACCCGCAATACCTTTTCCTTCATCAAAAGATTTAAATACCTTATCCTGAAACAAAAGCTTACTGTTTGACTCATTAACCAAAGTATAGGCCACGTCTTCACCATTGTTAGGCAATGCAAGATTAGTCAGGGCTCCTGCTGCAATACCGCCTAATGGTGTTGTAAAATAACTTGCAGCCCCCTGAACAGCACCAACAATCATCTTACGGTTCTGGTTCCAGTACTCATTGCTTTCTTTACCTACGCCTACCCAATATGCCCATGCAACCACCTTTTTTGTTTCATCTTTACCTATAACATTTACCGGAAGAGAAAACGGCACAGTCACTCTTGTCTCCCCAATAGTTGTTCTGGCTTCAACCCTTTGGTTTTTATCCATCACTATTTCCTCATATTTCTTTTCGAAATAAGGTACTTTACGCGTCTTCTGAACTTTAAGTGTATCATAACCTACAACTACATCTTTGGTAACAGAATTCCAAACCGTATCCTGTTTTGTGATCCATTTTACCGAAGTGACATAATTTTCCGTTTGTTTGGATGCAGGTATACGTATGATCTTCACAGTACATAATCTGACATCTTTTGCCGTATTACTGAACCTGAACTTATAAACCGCCTTGTTACCTATTATAAATTCCCTGTTTTTTTCTTTTTTAATCTCATGCGATTTGTACTTATATGTTTCAGGATATTCAAAAACAGAAACTTCATCGATGGTATTTCCATTAGCTTCTTCAACGGTCAGCAACACCCTGTCACCGGCAGCAAAACTGTAAAAAAGTTCTTCAGATGCCGCAGGATTGATACGCAGTTGCAAATCGGCTACGGTGATTTTTTGCCCAAAAGAAACAGCCGTAAACAACAGCAGGGCGAGAAATTTGTTCATATAGTAAGTAAAAGTGATTTATAGTTTTTTTGCTTCGTTCCAGAAAACATCCATTTCAGCAAGGGTCATATCAGCTAAGGGTTTTCCAAGCTCAGAAGCTTTGCTTTCAAGATACATGAAACGCTTAATGAACTTCTTATTGGTACGTTCCAGTGCATCTTCGGGATTGATATTAAGGAAACGGGCATAATTAATCATCGAGAACAACACATCACCAAACTCAGACTCTATCTTATCCTGGTCTCCGGTTTTAACCTCTTCCTGAAATTCTTCGATTTCCTCCTGAACCTTATCCCATACCTGGTGCGGTTCTTCCCAGTCAAAACCTACCCCTTTAGCCTTATCCTGAATACGGCTGGCTTTTACCAATGCCGGCAGGCTTTTAGGGACACCTTCCAAAACTGATTTCTTGCCTTCTTTAAGCTTCAGTTTTTCCCAGTTTTGTTTTACCTGCTCTTCGTCTTCTACAACAACATCGCCATAGATGTGCGGATGGCGGTGTATCAGCTTATCACATATCTCATTAGCCACATCAGCAATATCGAAATCGCCGGTTTCACTGCCTATTTTGGAATAAAAAACAATATGAAGCAATATATCTCCAAGTTCTTTCTTGATTTCCTGAAGGTTATTATCAAGAATAGCATCACCAAGCTCATAGGTCTCCTCAATGGTAAGATGGCGAAGGCTTTGCAGGGTTTGCTTTTTGTCCCATGGGCATTTCTCACGAAGATCATCCATGATATCAAGAAGCCTGTTAAATGCATCAAGTTGTTGCTGGCGTGTGTTCATCTGATAATTTTTTGTAAAAATAAAAAATCCTGCCTTCTGTTTCCAAAAGGCAGGATAGTATATTTGTTATAGCGGTAAACTATTCTTCAGTTTTTACTTCTTCAGCAGCAGGAGCATCAACCGGAGCTTCCTGTATTGCAAAACCTTTAGCCTGAAGCATGTTATACCAGCTTAGTATCTTTTTGATATCTGAAGCATATACCCTGTCCTCATCGAACTCAGGAAGCACTTCTCTGAAATAAGACTCAAGTTTAGCGTTATCTTCTTTGTGAGATAATGCAGGCCCGTTGTTTTCTTTAGTAGCGATAGCTTTAAATACTTCCGAAAGGCGAATTTCACCGTCATAAGTATAAACAGAGATTTCAGAAAGCAAACTAACATTGCTTCTAAGCCCTACAGTTACTTTTTTGCCATCAACAAGAGATTCAGCAACAAAACCTGTGCGTGTCTGTAATTTCAGTTCGTATAATCCCGGTTTTCCGGAAATAGATAATATTTTCTCGATGCTCATTGTATTATTTTTTTAAAGGAAGGCAAATATCTAATCTTTGACCAAAAAAACAAAAATTATCTGCCTTTTTTGGCAACAAATTTCATTTTGTAGTCAGGTCTTGTTTTCCCTTCCATTATGTTTTGTAATTTCTTTTTTATCAACGTTTTTTTCAGGGTAGATATTTTATCGGTAAATAAAATCCCTTCAATATGATCGTACTCATGCTGAATTACCCTTGCAATAAGGCCGTCGTACACATCTGTATGTTTGTTGAAGTCCTCATCATAATATTCAATGGTAATTCTTTCGTGGCGGTATACATCCTCACGCACTTCAGGAATGCTAAGGCAACCTTCATTAAAACCCCATTCTTCTCCTTCTTCTTTAAGGATTGTAGCGTTTATAAAGGTCTTTTTAAAACCTTTAAGCTGCTCCTGTTCCTCTTTAGAAAGATCTTCATCATCACTGAATGGCTCTGTATCAACTATAAAAAGACGGATGGCAAGCCCAACCTGAGGCGCTGCAAGACCTACACCATAGGCATTATACATTGTCTCATACATATCGGCAATGATTTTTTTAAGCTCAGGATGATCCTTGCTTATTTCCTCACCTTTTTTCCTTAGTACAGGGTCACCATATCCTACAATAGGTAATATCATAATTAGCTCGCTTTTAAAATTTTGTCACACACCGAAAAGACCGATGTTTTGAGACTGCAAAAGTAATAAATTAAAATGATTTGCCATCGGCTCCGCAAATGCTAAATTTTTGTGAGAATTAAGCTCTGCAAACACAGTATCACTACCCTATTTACTATCTTTACATCTCAGTTTTACTATATGCTCCAAAGGATACGCAATTTTACCGACAGTCATAATTTTACCAAAGCCATAATTGTTACCATTGCGGCAGCAGTACCTGTGATAATCCTTTCCAGGTTCGGACATTTTCAGCTTGGTTTTGCCATAGCTCTGGGTGCATTCCTAACGTATCCGGCCGATATCCCCAGCAATTTATTACATCGTTCTAAAGGGCTACTTACCGCATCTTTAATTGTTGCCGGCTGTGCACTTATTGTAAACCTGCTCCATCCTTTTAAACTACTATTCTATCCTTTGCTGTTTGCTCTGGTATTCTTTCTTTCTATGATATCGGTTTATGGCCAGCGCGCTACTATGGTATCGTTTTCAGGACTATTAGCAACAGTTTTAGCAACAGGCCATATACATACAGGATGGGAAATACTGCAATATACCGGACTTGTTTTGGCAGGAGGGCTCATCTATACCGTTGTTTCACTTTCATTTAATTACCTGAACCCTTATCGCTATACTGAACTCGAGATTGCCGAATGCATGAGGCTAACCGCAAAATACATGAAATTGCGCGGCGATTTATGGAATGCTGATGCTGACAGGGCAACTATAGTCGAAAAACAGCTTAATCTTCAGGTTGAGATCAACCTCAATCATGAGAACCTGCGCGAAATATTGATGCGCAACCGCTACAATACCGAAAATTCTAACAGGGGCCGCAAGATGCTGTTGGTTTTCATCTCTTTAATGGAAATACTAGAGCTGGCACTATCCACTTCATTTGATCATAGCAAGCTGCACGAAAAGTTCAGCAAACATCCAAAGGTGCTTAGCACCTATCAAAACCTTGCGTATAATCTTGGTTCTTCGCTGAAAAAAATCTCTAAAAGCATTGAGCAAAGAACAAAATACATCCCTAAACACAAGCTCGTTGCCGACCTGGAAGCTCTTGAAAAGGCAATTCTTGAATATGAAGCCGAATTAGGCAAAGAGGCTGCAGCCGAAGGTGTATGGATGCTGTCGAACATGCTTCATTATGCTGAAAAACAGATTGAAAAGATAAAAATCATTGAGCGTGCTTTTACAGAAAAGATAAAGTTCAAGGAACTGGGCAGCGGAAGGGATAAGGATCTTGAAAAATTCCTTGCTCCTGAATATTATCCTTTTCACACGCTTAAAGAAAACCTCAGCTTCTCCTCTACCATTTTCAGGCATTCACTTCGCCTTACGATGTGTATTGCCCTTGGCTGCATATTATCCTTTATTTTCCCATTGCAAAATGTATACTGGATACTCCTCACCATAGTGGTGATTATGCGTCCGGGGTACGGATTGACCAAACAGCGTTCCTACCAAAGGATTGTCGGTACACTACTGGGTGGCATAATTGCCTTTGCTGTTTTAAGCGTGGTGAGTAATTCTATAATAATAGGCACACTGACAATAGTATGCATGTTGTTGGGGTATGCATTTACCGCTACAAATTACCGTATTGGAGCTACCTTCGTAACTATTTACGTTGTGTTTGTATACGGTATGCTTACCCCTAATGTAACCGATGTTATTCAGTACCGCATACTCGATACCGCTATAGGGGTAGCGATAACCTTTGCTGCTAATTATTTCCTTTGGCCATCATGGGAGTTTATGAACATGCCCGTTTTTATAAAAAAATCAATTGAAGCCAACAGGAACTATCTTAACGAGATATCCAACTTTTATAACAATAAAGGGAATGTACCAACATCCTATCGCCTTGCCCGTAAAAATGCTTTTATAGAACTGGGCAATCTTATGTCGTCTTACCAACGAATGACCCAGGAACCCAAATCGAAACAGAAACAACAAAATCAGGTGTATAAACTTGCTGTATTAAACCATACGCTTTTATCATCACTGGCATCATTGGGCACTTACATACAATCGCACAAAACATCAAGCGCTTCAGAGGCCTTTAATGCTGTGGTAAACACCGCTATTAAAAACCTGGACAGCGCAATCGCACTGATGAGTATGGAAACCCAGGCAGAAGAAGCGCATTTAGCCAACAACGAAGAACTTGCCATGCGATTTACTGAACTGAAGAACATTCGTGCACGTGAGCTTAAAGAAGTTCATATAACAGATGAGGAAGAATTCAGGCTTAAAATGGAAGAAGCCCACCTTGTCATTGAGCAACTGGTATGGCTTACCGGACTTTCTGAAAAAATCGTAAAAGCCGCGAGATTACTACAGCTTAAAGGATAAAAAAATCCTGTCAATTGTTTGACAGGATTGTGAGTAGTAGTAAAGGACTGAAAATTTTAGTTGGAGTCTTCTTCAAAAAATGCCTTAAAACAAATCCCGAATAAGAACACAACAATAGTAATCAGAAATCCTAAAACCATTTTACGGAAAACCGTAAAACACCTATATTTTAACAGAATTTTAACGATAATGAGCTAAAAAAAATCTCTATGGCTTTCAATATCATTTCTCAATAATATCTATATCTAGTAATTCACGTTTACTATCAAAAACAGCTTTTACAGATACACCTTCTATAGGGTATAACAATTCCACAACCGTTTTATCATCTAACTCTTTTACTATTTTTAGGTCAATATAATTTTTATTCTTAGCCGCTTTTACATCTTTAACAGTCTTTACCAAAATGTTATTTATTTCAGTATCCATAACACAAAAATCATTCTCAATCACATATAACGTTTCCCTTCCATTTTTATCTCCATGAAGATAATCAGCAACTTTATTGTCCAGTAAAATCTTCTCTAAAAGCACGCAATAGCCTTTCATTTTCTTCAATTTTGGCTGGACTATAAGAGGGTGAATAAGTTTATATTCAATCCATTTCCCACCTTCATTTTTGAATACCTGAATACCTAACCACGTTATTAAATTGAGGTACACTAATGCATATTTGTTATCTAATGTATAAATAGGCTTGCCAACAGTTAACACTTTAGAACCGGGAGCTATAATATCCATATCCTCTTTATATATTATGACTTTATCTTCATTGATTCCATTCAGATTCCATTTTTCATCACTTCTTTGGGAAAGAAGATATCCATACTCTTTTTCATTAAAAATCTGTTGCAATATTTCATCATTATGATCAGCCTCAAATAAAACATCAGAAACTTTATCCCTATACTTTTCAATCATATTGATAATATAACCATTATTAGCAGAAGGGGAAAGCAAAATCATGGCATGCTCACCTTTTAAAATCCTCTTAGTATTGTTTATAACCGTTGTAAGTATAAGATTGTCATCCTGAGAAGTATTTGCAACAGCCTGTACAGACCCAGAAAAAGAAACAAGTACAAATAAAACAAGTAAAACCTTTTTCATAGTAATTATAGTTTAGATGCATTACAATATTACGTATTTTTCTACAAACCAATAAATTACACCATAGCAAAAAAGCCACCCTTTTCAGGATGGCTTTTGAAATCTATGCTAAGAACATGATATGATAATGGTTTTATCATATTCTATATCCGCTAAAATATTTCATTCATTTTCACTGTATCCTTTTCAATTTCAATATCAATTTGATTTGACGACGGCAGACCATTTGTATAATAGCCGTATCTAAAACTTTTAATTTTATTATTCCTAAAAATTGTAAGTTGATACCCTCCATCGTTTCTAACTTTTTCAGAAAAGATTAGCTTGCCCTTAATCTTTTCATTAATGCCTATCTTTCCATAACTCCAATAATCATAGCCATTAGATACAATTAGAGAATCTACTTCGTTACCAGAGTGATTTTCTACTTCAAGACTCACGACAGGTTTGCTACAAGATATTAAAAAAGCAGCAAACAATAAAAAAGTAAGTATTTTCATCATTGATCAGTTGGTTTAATAGTCGTACTTGTAGTAATACCATGATTTAAAGAAAAAGCTGGATCATTATAATTAATTGGTGATAAATATACCAGTTCTCCATTAATTAATAATTGATAAATTCCATTATTAATTTCAGTAGTATTGGTCATATTAGGATGATCAAATTCGATAAAATCCATACCTACTTCATTGTTGTGTAGATCCATTTGTTTTTCCTTAATAAAGAATTGCGAAACTTCACTTTCATGAGCTGTTGCAAAAATTTCAGTATAATACTTTCTTAATTTAACTGTATTTATAGCATTAAAAAAAGCATGTCTAAATGCATCTGGCTTACCATTAAGTAATTGCGGTACATTTCCAAATCTATTATTTGTTGCTTGTTCGGCTACTGCTTTATTTTTGTAAATTATGTGAGCTTCACGTGGAAATCCTTTAATTAATTGCTTTTCCTTCTCACTTAATCTCCCCCAAGTATCATAAGGCCCCTGATCTAAAACATCTTCTATAAAATTGTCATCTTTCCACCATTCATATGGAAAATTATCTTCCTTACCCGGATAATCATTTTCATTAATACTCAATTGCCTGTTTATCATATCTATAGCAGACTCTTTACTTTCAGTCGAATAATAATTCTCCTCAAGATATCCTTTAATAACTTCAACCGCTAATTCATTTTCACTATCATCCCAATAAGCTTCTTGGTCATCGTCAAGAGTTCCTTCAAATGCTTCTTCGTTAGTCGTGACTTGCGGCCCAACAACCCCTATTACAGGATTTCCATTTTGAGGATTACCAAATCCCGGGGTATTTGAACCATTACCGGGATTAGAGGGAGGACCGGGATTCCATATAGTTCCTGAACCATCACCAGGGTCGTTTCCGGGACCTTCAATAGTTCCAGCACCGCCACCATTATTAGATCCACCGATACTACTACCTAAATCTAAAATAGCATAATATACCGGCGAAGTCCCAACAGTCCCACCACTACCGTTACTTCCTGAACTATTGCTTTGAGGGCACTCACAACGCGGGCATGGCACATAGCCATAAGTTATAGCTCCATTTTCATCTGTGCCGGTTTCTACTCTATGACAAATTCCATTAATTAATAAATAGATTGGTGTATAACCACCTCCAAATGTTTTAATCTCAAAACCAAGTCCACTAATATCAAAATCCTCTATTAGAAATATTTCCATTTTAGTTACAAGATCATCAATTGTTATTCCGGCAGCAAAATCCTGCCAATCTTTGGCATCAAAATTATACTTTAGCAAATAAGGTAAATATCCTCCATTATAAGGATGTAAAAATAAGTTTTCCAGTTTATCAGATGCTTGTGAACGTGTTACAGGAAAACTAAGTGAGTGATAATTTCCTTTTTGAACAAGCATTACCCTTTCCGGATCAATTGAAAAATCATATTTAGCACTATAAAAAGGTATGACACTATCATTGTTCTTTTTTACAATGCTTGAAAAACGCCCTTTCATCAGGGGTAAATTTTTTAATTCGTCAAGACTCATAATTTTTTGCGTAGTCTCTTCATCAACTGAACTTCTGTTGAAATCTACGGCGTCGTCCTTCTGACAAT
>QFQM01000328.1 GCA_003243255.1 Flavobacterium psychrophilum
ACAAGGACAGTGAAGTAGCAAAGATATATACAGCATATGGCAGGGACGGGTATAAAAGATAGGAGAGCGATAGGTAGATAGAGTACGGATGATGTATAGATGGTGTATAGATGATGTATAGATAGTGTATTAAAATAGCAGACTATAGAAAATCAGCAGTTTTTACCAAAAACAGCAGGGCAGTTGGTGTCCATACTTCAAAAGTTGAATACTGTTTATATACTTGTGTTGTGGGGTAACAAAATAATGGCAAAGCAAATAGACACAATCAGCCTTTCCCCTCTAATTTTTGTTAAATACCGACACCCATCTTCGCGCGTTTTCAAAAAAGCTGCTGTATATCATACAATGGAAAGACGCGGGCCCTTCCCGGTTCATGATATCGGCAGGAGGTAAGCTGGAATATTTCAACATGGCCGATAAGTTTGTTGCAAAAGTACCGGTAGTAGAAGGTTGGTAGATCATGAGCCTGCAACCGCCGTTATTATTCCGAAATGAATTGTTCGTCGAAAAAGTTTTTAAGGTGGGTGTTGATCTCACAACCTGTTGGCTGGAGCCTCCGGCCGCAGAGTGTGATGATAAGGTCAGCATAAACGTTTTCGCAGAAGTATACCAGGACATCAGCTATGAAATGAAAGAAGCCGTAGCCGATTATTTATGGAACATCCTGGGCGAAAGAGTATACGGTAGTGAAATTGAATACACAAACCTTTATTCTATTTTCCAGCTACAAGACGCCGAACGAAAGCAAAACTTAGTACCGCTCAATACCGCAGCTGAGCATATCCTGTTACGTGACCGGCCGGAGTACTTCATCGGTGCCGACGGCGCTTTAAAAGCTAAGAGTTGACATTAAATAGAAAATGGGTGGTATTGACCACCCATTTTTAAGCAGCGCGAACCAATATCCAGGTTGCACTATGACCACCGCCCTTTGAGCATGGAGGAAATTTTTCCCCTTTGCTTAACGGAATCTCGTTGGTCGGATGCAGAGAGCATTTGTAAACGCCGCTCTGTTGGCAGATTTCTCCTGTTTTTCCTGACATACGTATCCTTTTTGAAATGATTTCAGATTTGTCTATCGGCACTGAAAATTTCCGGGCAGTATGCCAATCATAATAGAAATTATGTCTGGGAATAAATTTGACTCTTCCAGGCGATAAGCCTTGGATTTAACTACCCCAAACAGAAGTCAAATTGATCAATGAATGCTACTGCCAAACATTCAGCTATCTATCCTTTTTCTGTAATACGAGCTAAAGCATCAAGCCTTTTATTCTGTAAGGTCATTTGGTGTACCACCGTTTTATCATAATCATTTTCTTTTTCATTGATCTTGCTGATCAAAACGATCATTTCAAGCCCAAACAAGAAAAGAAACCAGATGAACCAAACGACCAGCGCCACATTTGAATGAGTTATCAATTGATACATCACCTCCAGTTCATCGAGAAAACCAACTTTAGAACTTATTTCCTTTTCCAGCCGTGGACGGATATCAAGCAGTATTTTTTCTTTATCAGCCTTTTGATTACGCAATAAAACGATGTCCTGTTCCATTGGTTTTACATGCTCTATGTTGGGGTTTGGGATGTCTGTTCGTGTGGTTACAGTGCCAGGAACAATATTTTCAGTAGTAATAGGTTTTCCGGTTAGCGTATCGATGGTTGTTTTTCTCACAATTTTGGGAGATGGACTTGTCGAGTAAACAGTCGTTGTAGGGTTTCTCTTTATATCCTCCATTAAGACCAGCCTCTCGTGCTCTTTGTTTACGATGGCTGTATCTAATTTTGCGATTTGTAATTCTAATTCTTTCGTTTTCGGCGGGAGCGCTTTATCTACCCTGTTTTGAATAAATGTTATTTTCTCCAGCTCTATATCTTCCTTGAAGATGATCTGATCTATGATAATAGTACCTATGATCGCCATCATAATGGCAATAACACCCCTTGATAAATAAAGCCATTTAGTGGGATTTACGGAGAGTACGATTTGTCTTTCTATCTGCACAATGATAATAACAAGAACGACCGAGCCAATGATAGATCCCGTAAGACCACCATGTAGATAGCGTTGGGTAAACGTGTAGCCGATAAACGACCAGATGATACAAACGATCAATATGGCGGAAGTATAGCGCTTCACGGCCTTTGCCGAAACCTCACTGGATTGTCGCACAATAGCATGATTGTAACCGGTTAAAAAGCAACCAAAACGTATCCACCAGTTTCTCATAATGGGAGATTTAGAAGTTTCTTTTTAAAATGTTGTGATGCGAAATAGCAGCAAGTCCATTCTTAAACCCCTTGGTATAGTTTATAATGATACCTTGACCCAAACCTTCATTTTTCTTTGACTGCTCCTCTATTTCCAATACTTGCTTTATATGGTGCTCAGCCGTTTCTTTTTTTATGGACAGCTCCTCCACAGTATCGACCATACCGCTCCGGCTCCTGCTGGTGATATGATAATTGATCTCTCGTATAAAATCCTCGTAAAACGTTTTTACCCTGAGTACCACCCGCTCGAGGTCATTTTTTAGGGCGTTCAGATTTTGTTCAAGATGCGTCGTGTCCGGGTTCATTAAGGCATCGTCGTATCCCTTTGCTTCATAATCCTTTTCCAGGAATTGAAATAAGAGATTGATCCCGTTTCCTGCGTAGAAAGATGATTGTTGTTCCGCAGTGGCTGCCTGGGACTTTCCCTTTTCGATAAATACATTTTCCGGCACTTCAGGCAGTGCAATAGCTGTCGATGCACCATTCGTTGCTGATCCGTTTGAATGTGTTTCTTTTCGATTGAAAAAACTAAAAAGACCCATACACAGATTTTATACGTTAATGATTGGAACTTTATATTTGTTATGACCCCTGTTGTGGCACGACCCGCAAAGCGTTATCATAAGTTCATCCGGGTATTCCCAGGGAAGCCTGAATTTGTTTTCCTTCACGGCAAAATGATATTGCCTGTGGTGCACCTGTAGGTTATCGGGCTGTTTACAGATAACACAGCTATAAGCGTCCCTTTTTAAGATTTCTTCCCGCTTTAGCTTCCATTCCGGTCTGAACAAGGCAGCGGCATAAGTTCCATGAGCTGGTATGTCTGTCTCTGTAGGCGGCACAATATTTTTTGATGAACCCTGATTGTTGTCATCTTGTATATACCGGCGATATTTCCTGGCAGCAACAAACCCAAGATAGCGATATCGGTTAGTGGTTGAATCGTTCATAAGTTTGCTTGACGGGTTAGGGCTTAGGAGTTCTTTGTTCCCATTTACAAAGTGTCTTTCCGCTGCTTTGTGCACTTTCCAAAGCCGTTTTGATGATCCGGTACTTGCAATTACTCAATCCCCGGCAATCCGATTGGTAGTGATATCTGATAGCATTCTTACTATCGCAGAGGTATACCATTGTGGAGCTGTCGCATTGAGTTCCGGTAATAAGTAGCAGCGTAGATAATAGCAACTTCATGGACTATTGCGTGTGGCAGGATTTAGAACAAAATTTACAGCCGTTCACCTGGTCATAGTGCCGCCTGGCAAGTTCAACAGCAGTAGTGCAGGATTCATGTTCCCCCAAACCAGTTCTGTGGTCGATAGCCGGAAGCCAAACGCAGCTTTCATGATGCACTTCATGGTCGCCATTGGGTTGGGCGATCCTCGAAACATAGTATTTCTTTTTCATGATGCGGTTTAATTTTGTTACGCATCAAAAATAGAAACCACAAAACAGTATATTTTACGGGAAACCGTATTCTGTCAGATAATACCCTGCTCTTTACAGTAAGCTACCAGTTGATCAGTGTTGGAGCAGTTGAGTTTTTCCTTCAGCAGGTTAAGCCGTTTCTCGATGGTGCTTAAGCCCGATGGCTGTATCTTTTGCTGCTGAAGATGAGAAGACATGTCTTTTTGCTTTATTCCCTGCGATAGCAGAGTTATGATAGCCGTATCCAGTTCGGTAAACTCATGAGCGTTGTTCTTATTGACCAGCTGCATGAGTTGCCGGGGAAAATAACGCTGATGTCTGCTAAGCTGGTCTATTGCCTGCTTAAGCTCTTTAGCATCGTTCCTTGCTTTACGAACATAACCATCGAT
>QFQM01000036.1 GCA_003243255.1 Flavobacterium psychrophilum
AAGACAATCTTCCGGCTTTTTTTGTTAGTCTTTTTGAGATAACTGTTAACTTAAAACTGTCAACTGTAAACTAATGTGGAATACTTTTTGAAAGTAACAGGGTATAGTCCTATTTTTGCAGCAATTCAATTACTTATGAAATACGCATTACTAATTATAGTTTCTCTTTTAGGTTTAACGGCTAAGGCGCAGTTACCGGGAGGAAATGCTATGCACTGTGGATATGATTTTACCTCATATATAGTGTTAGATGTACACGAATCAGGCAAAAAAGAAAATATAAAAGGACTGAAGATAACAGTTGTTGATAATACGGGTAAAGATCTTATTAATGTTGCTAACCGCTATAGTTTTAAGAACGCAAACCAGCCTATGGCTTTTACCTCTAATTACCTGATTGGGGATAATAACCAAAGGTTGCAGCCGGGAGAAACAGCTAAGAAAGAGCGTTATTTTTTTCCGTTTGCTAAAGATAATTACCTTCTTTCAGTAGCAAATACTTTTCCTGCGGATGATTTTTCAGTGAAGATTGAGGATGTAGACGGAAAAGAGAACGGAGGAAAGTTCAAAACGTTGATATTGCCTTTGTATGTATATAATATGTATGTTCTTTGCTCTAACGAAAGCCAGCAGGCAGCGGTAAAGTTTGGGCGTAAAATGAACAAGCCGGTGGATATTGTGCTCGAATTAGAGTAAACAGTCGTAGTTTTCAGTCACAGTCAGGAACCTCTAAACTCTGAACTCAAAACCCTAAACAGCGGAGCTACTTCCACTTAATATTACAACCCATGCTTGGTTTCTGGTTTTCGGGAATGCTTCGGTTATAAAGAACGCTGTCTATGGCAGTGCGCAGGTCGCTGCTACTTAACGGAATGTTATTTCCCGGGCGTGAATCGTCCAGCTGTCCGCGATACACCAGTTTGTTTTGGTTGTCAAAAAGGTAAAAGTCGGGCGTGCAGGCAGCATCAAAGGCTTTGGCGACTTCCTGGGTTTCGTCAAACAGATAAGGGAAATCCATTTTATTTTCAAAAGCAAATTCCGTCATTTTTTCAGGGCTATCCATAGGATAGCGGTCAACGTCATTGCTGCTGATTGCTATGAGACTGATTCCCTGAACGCGGTAGTCATTGGCTATCATGATTATTTCTTCCATAACATGGTGTACAAAAGGGCAATGGTTACAAATAAACATAACCAATGTTCCTTTTTCGCCTTGTAACTGCTCAAAAGAATAGTGGTTGTTGGAATTAGTATCCTTAAGCCAAAAAGCCGGGGCGACCGTACCTAAAGGCAGCATATTTGATGGAGTGTTTGCCATTTTGTTGTAATCTGTTATCTTAGCAAGATAGCAATTTTAAGTGCTTCTGTCAACAATAAACCACAAACTAAAAACAATAAACAAATGCTGACCTGGGAAGAATTTGAAAAGACCGAAATGCGAGTTGGGACTATTATTGAAGTGAATGATTTTCCTGAAGCTAAAAAACCTGCTTATCAATTGACTATTGATTTTGGGACTGAGATTGGTATTCGAAAATCATCGGCGCAAATCACAAAACGTTATGCTAAAGATGATTTGGTGAATCGCCAGATCGTTGCGGTGGTGAACTTTCCTAAAAAACAGATCGGTAAATTTATGAGCGAATGCCTGGTGCTTGGCGCTGTAGGGCAGGGGGGAGATGTTGTTCTGCTTGCTCCTGACTTTAAGGTAGAGAACGGATTGAGGATAGGGTAGTTTTTTTCTTAGTTCAGGGTTTCGGGTTTGTCGTCCTGACGAAGGAAGGATTTTTTTTTGACTGAGATTCTTCGACTCCGTTTCACTTCGCTCAGAATGACAGACTTAGACTAATTAACTTCATAAAAAAAGTCCAAAAACCTCACGGATTCCGGACTTCATAATTTCATAGTTTTTTGACGGTCTTTGGTTGGATATTAAATGTCGTCAAAATTTACGTCGGTAAAGCTCTCACTGGTTACAGCTTCTTCGCCTTTTTCACCAAAGAGTCTTCTAAAGTCTTTTTGATGTCTTTCAGAGATTACTTCCTCACCTTTGTTGTTAAGGACATAAGATGTCATTTCGTCAAGTATTTCACTGAAAGCTGTAAAATCTTCTTTGTAAAGATAGATTTTGTGTTTTTTAAAGTGGAAAGACCCATCTTCTTCTGTAAACTTTTTACTTTCGGTAATGGTAATATAATAATCATCAGCCTTAGTAGCTCTTACATCAAAGAAATATGTCCTTCTGCCAGCCCTCAGTACTTTCGAAAAGATCTCTTCCTTTTCAAGCATGTCATTTTCTCTCATAATCCTTGGTTCTTTTAATTTGGTTTATGTCGAACCCAAAAATCTAAAAAAAATCTAAACAAACCAACAAATTATTGCATTTCTTTTTCAGAAAGTTGTTTTAAGTACAATTCTTTGTAATATCCTTGCTGATTTACTAACTGATTGTGAGTGCCTTGTTGCAGTATTTCTCCGTCCTCAAGAATGATGATCCTGTCGGCATTCTTGGCAGATGATACCCTATGGCTCACAATAATAGTTGTCTTGTCTTTGCAGAACTTTTGCAGGTTATTAAGGATAGCTTCTTCGGTTTCGGTATCAACTGCCGAAAGGCAATCGTCTAATAATAATATAGGAGCATCCTTTATCATGGCACGGGCAATTGAGACGCGTTGTTTCTGCCCGCCTGAAAGCGTAATTCCGCGTTCTCCTAATATTGTTTCATATTGCTTGTTGAATCCTATAATATTATTGTGCACCATCGATTTTTGGGCAACGGATACAACTTCTTCATGTGTAGCCTCTTCTTTTCCGAATTTTATATTGTTGCTGATAGTGTCGGAGAAAAGGAAGGCATCCTGAGGTACAAAGCCTACGCTGTTGCGCAGGTCGTACAGGTTGAGGTTTTCTACATTTTCGCCGTCTACAGTTATTTTACCTTTTTCTACATCATACAATCGGCTGATAAGTGAAAGTATTGTTGATTTACCGGAGCCTGTTCGTCCTAATATTGCCAGTGTTTCGCCTTTGTTTACGGTAAACGATACGTTTTTGAGTGCGGTAATATTCGTGTCGTCATACGTAAAGGTAACATTGTCAAAAGCAATTTGTCCTAATACAGGTGTGTGTTTTGGGTTGTTGTTCTGAATGTCCGGCTGAATCTTAAGGAATTCGTTAATCCTTTTTTGCGAAGCTTCTGCTTCCTGCACCATTGAGGATATCCATCCCAGAGATGCTACCGGCCATGTAAGTCGGTTAATGTAGATTACGAACTGGGCTATAACCCCAATCTCGGCAATACTGCCGTTCATATACATCATACCGCCTACATACACCACTACAAGGTTACTTATGCCTATAAGTAATATCATAAATGGGCCAAACAAGGCATTTACTTTTGCCAGGCTAAGGTTTTTAGCTACGCTGTCTCTTGAAAGCTCTTTAAAATCTTCCTGTTTTTGTTTCTCAAGGGAGTAAGCTTTTACAATGCGGATTCCCGAAAACATCTCCTGTGTGAACGAAGATAGTTTTGACAGGTTCTGTTGATATAGCGTGCTTCGTTTGTTTATCTGCTGGCTGATCCAGAAAATGCTGTACGCTAATATAGGCAGGGGTAATAGTGTGTAGAAAGTCAGTTTAGGTGAAATGGTAAACATATGCGTAGTGATTACCGCAAAGCTGATCACGGTGTTGAGTGCATACATAATGGCCGGCCCTACATATTGGCGTACACGGCCTACATCTTCGCTGATGCGGTTCATAAGGTCGCCGGTGCGGTTCTTTTTGTAGAAGCTTGGCGAAAGGTTCTCATATTGGCGGAATACTTCATTTTTAAGATCAAACTCTACGTGGCGTGACATTACAATGAGTGTCTGGCGCATAAAAAAGGTAAGTACGCCACCTATTAAGGTAGTTGCCAGGATCAGCAGCAGGTTATTGGTAAGCATACCTTTAACCTTTTCCGGGTGTATGGTTCCGTCCTGAGCTGTTGATAGTACCGAGTTTATGGAATCCTTAATCAGTTCGGGTGTAAACAAAGAGAAGATTTGCGCAACTATTGTTATGAAGATTCCTAGAAGAAATTGAAATTTATATTTTGTAAAATATTTATTTAAATACTGAAGTTCTTTCATGGTATTTTTTCAAAAGCAATTTTTTGTGATGATTAACTGTTAAAATTACGCTGAAATATCGGTAATTAAGCAATTAAAAATAACGGTTATTTATTAGAGAATCAATAAAAAAGGACTTTTAATATCCTTTATTTTAATTAAATGTGTAATTTTGTCTTCTGTTTTTGAATAAATTTCAAATTTAAAAAATATTATTATGATAACAGAAGTTATTAAGGCTAACGAGCTTACTAAAGTTGACCCTGTATTCGGACAGGCATCGTTCAATGACCATGAGCAGATCGTTTTTTGCCATGACAAAGATACAGGTTTAAAAGCAATAATAGGTATACATAATACAGTTTTAGGTCCTGCTTTAGGAGGAACAAGAATGTGGAAATATGCTAACGAATGGGAAGCTCTTAACGACGTTTTAAGGCTTTCAAGAGGTATGACTTTTAAGTCGGCTATCTCAGGCCTTAACCTTGGTGGTGGTAAAGCTGTTATCATAGGTGATTCTAAACTGGACAAAACTCCGGAAATGATCACAAGATTCGGTCAGTTCGTTAACTCACTTAGCGGAAAATACATCACTGCTGAAGACGTAGGTACTACTACTGCTGATATGGACCTTATCCGCGACGTGACTCCTCACGTTACAGGTATCTCTGTAGAGCGTGGAGGTTCAGGTAACCCTTCTCCTGTAACTGCTTATGGTGTTTACATGGGTATGAAAGCTGCTGCTATGCACCAGTTTGGAAGCGATAAGCTTGCAGGTAAAAAAGTATTGGTACAAGGTACAGGCCACGTAGGTGAAACACTTATTGATTACCTTACTAAAGAAGGTGCTCTTGTTCAGATATCTGATATCAATGAAGCAAGAATGCAGGAAGTATCAGCTAAATATGGCGCTTCTATCTATACAGGTGAAGATGTTTATGCTGCTGATGTAGATATTTATGCTCCATGTGCACTTGGTGCTACTATCAATGATGCTACTATCGATAAGCTAAAAGCTAAAGTTATTGCAGGTGCTGCTAACAACCAGCTTGCTAATGAGCTTGTTCACGGTAAGATACTTCAGGAAAAAGGAATACTTTATGCTCCTGACTTCCTTATCAACGCAGGTGGTATCATCAACGTATATGCAGAGATCGTAGGTTATGATTCAGCTGAGGCTATGAGAAGAACTGAGAACATCTACAATACTACTCTTGAGATATTTGCTCTAGCTGAGACTCAGGGTATTACTACGCAACAGGCTGCTATGGCAATCGCTCAGAAGCGTATTGACGACAGAAAAAAAGAAACAGCTAAATAATTAGCGTACAAAAATATTATTCTTAATTTTGCAGAGCGAAAGGGAACCTCCCTTTCGCTCTCTTAATTTTTAAAGTTCTTATAGGCGGATGTTAAACAGAAGACATATTCGGGTTAAAGTGATGCAGTCAATTTATGCTATGCATCAAAATGATTCAGACAATCTTGAAAAGGAAGAAAAGTTCCTTTTTAACAGTATTGAAAACATTCGTGACCTGTATCTTATAATGCTGTCTGCATTAGTTGAGATTAGAAACAGCGAGGAAGATTTTATCGAAAAATCATCAAAAAAACACCTTGCAACTGCCGAAGAGCGCAATCCAAACAAAAAATTCATCAACAACCAGGTGCTTAATATGCTTGCGGAAAGTAATTCGCTTAGCATCGCTATGGCTGACAGAAGCATCAACAACTGGAAGAATAATGATGATTATATCCTTCTTCTGCTTGAAGATGTTAAGAAGAGTGATGTATACAAAAGCTATATGGAAAGCAAAACCAATAGTTTTGAGGAAGACCGTGATTTTGTAACTAACCTGTTTACAGAAGTTGTAGCGCCTAACAAAAAGCTATATGAATATCTTGAAGACCATAAGCTGACATGGGTTGATGATATACCGGTTGTGAACACGCTTATCGCAAAACAACTTGGCCTGATGACACCGGCTGAAGAAGATAAAGAGACATTCCGCGTACCGAGGCTCTATAAAGATCTTGATGATAAGGATTTTGTAAAAGACCTTTTCCGCAAAACGGTACTTAATAACCAGGAGCTGGCAAAAGAATTCATTGACAAAACCCCAAACTGGGATACCGAACGTATTGCTGAGATTGATGCTATCATCCTTAAGATGGCAATATGCGAATTCCTGAAATTCCCGTCGATACCTGTAAAAGTTACGATAAATGAATATCTTGAGATAGCAAAAGAGTATTCTACACCAAAAAGCAGTATTTTTATCAACGGAATTCTTGATAACCTTATCAAGGATTACCAGATGAATAATAAATTAATCAAAACCGGTAGAGGTTTAATGTAAAACAAGTATAAATTTTAAGTTATGTTGAAAAAAACAGCCGCTATGTTGTTTGTAGCATCTTTAGTGCTTACAGCATGCAAAAAAGAGAACGCAGCATTACGCATAGACGACAAAACAGCTAAAGAAGCTGAGATTGCACACGCACAATCCGGAAACCTTCCTGTGTCTAAATTTGATAGTATGGAGTTTGACTTCGGAAACATCAAACAGGGAGATAAAGTAGAGCACACTTTTAAAGTAACTAATGAAGGTACTGCCGATCTTGTTATCAGCGATGCTAAACCAAGCTGTGGATGTACCGTTCCTGAATTTACTAAAACTCCTATCAAACCGGGAGCTACAGGTGATATCAAAGTTATCTTTGATTCAACAGGAAAAAGCGGACAGCAGGAAAAAACAGTTACAGTAACCATGAACACTGAAAAAGCTTCAGAAGTTCTTAAATTCAAGGCTAATATCGAAGCTTCTGCAGGAGGTATTGGTGTTGCGCCTTTAGCACACTAAATATATGGAACAGATAACATCATTTGCACCGATAATACTGATGTTCGTAGTTATTTATTTTTTAATGCTACGTCCACAGCAAAAAAGACAAAAACTTGAAAAGGAGTTTGAGCAAAACCTGAAAATAGGCGATAAGATCATCACTAAAAGCGGTATCCACGGAAGGATTGCTGAAATAGCTGAAGATTCGGTAGTTATCGAAACTATGGCAGGAAAGCTTAAAATGGAGCGTTCTGCTATCTCTCATGAGCTAAGCCTGAAGCTAAATACTCCAAAAGAGGTTAAATAATAAAAGAAAATACCATTCGACGCGGCGAATGGGATTTTTTTATGGGATTTTGTTTGTCATCCTGACGAAGGAAGGATCTCAGAGATTCTTCGACTCCGCTGCGCTGCGCTCAGAATGACGGTATCAGTAAACTGCGACTGAAAACTGTTACTACTTCCTGTACTTGTCATTAAGTCCGATGCCTTCAAGTATCAGCAGTTTTATCTTTTCAAGCCTTGCCAGTACTGTTTTTTCCTGTTTAGCAGTCTCTATAAGCTCTATGAATTCTTTTTGCTTGTAAGGTGAGAATTTTGCGAAAGCATCAGCCAACTCAATTGAAGCATCAAGTTCTTCCTGAAGGCGTTCAGGTATTACGGCTTCTTTTCTTTCAGGCTTAATACCCAAACCGGCTTTTTCTACGGCAATAGCTTCATGAATGTATAGAAGGATAAGCTTTTCGTTTATTTCCTCTTTTGAGGTGAAACGCCACTGACGCAACGATTTTGTTACGCCTTCATTGGCATTTACAAGTATTTTGGCTTCATCCTTAAGAAATACCCCTTTAAAGAACCAGATGGTAAAAAAGTCTTTAAAGCCACCTATACCCAAAACATTCTTGTTGTTGATGGTATAAACAATGCCGCCCCATTTGGTGGTTTCAACCAGCTCTGTTTTGTTGATGATGCTTTTTAGTATCTCAAGCTCTTCAGGCCACTGGCCGTTCTTGTTCCAGTCGTATTTCTCTTTGGTTTCCATTGGGTAAGGAGTTGTTTTTACAGAATTAAAAATACAGAAATATTCTGTTTGATAATACTATCAGAATGGTAAAAAAATAAGCCACGAATTACAGAGATAACACAAAATTGAATTTGTACTAATCTGTGTAATTCGTGGCAAAAAGATATGTGTTTATCTGTTATTTCTTTTCGGCAGTAAGCTCAGCTATCTTAACGATAACCTCTACAGCTTTCTGCATGCTCTCTACGGGAACATATTCGTATTTTCCGTGGAAGTTATGTCCTCCGGCAAAGATATTCGGGCAAGGTAACCCCATGTACGATAGTCTTGAACCATCAGTTCCTCCACGGATAGGCTTGATAAGCGGTTCGATGCCAAGCTCACGCATTGCTTTCTCTGCAATCTCTACGATGTGCATTACAGGCTCAACCTTTTCTTTCATGTTGTAGTAGTAATCCTTTACTTCAGGAATAACCACATCACCGCCAAACTGCTTCTGGTATTCTGCGTTTATTTTGTCTGTAATGGTCTGGATCATCACTTTACGCTCTTCAAACTTTACTTTATCGTGGTCACGGATGATAAGCTGAATGGTTGTTTCTTCAATACTTCCGGTGATGCCTACAACGTGGAAGAAACCTTCATATCCTTTCGTTCTTTCAGGAACTTCATTAGCAGGTAGCTGGCTGATAAAGTTATTGGCCAAAAGCATAGAGTTGATCATCTTTCCTTTTGCATAACCCGGGTGAACGCTGATACCTTTAAAAGTAATTTTTGCACCGGCTGCATTAAAGTTTTCATATTCAAGCTCACCAATCTGGCTTCCATCCATGGTATAAGCCCATTCTGCACCGAATTTCTCAACATCAAAAAGGTCGGCACCACGTCCGATTTCCTCATCTGGAGTAAAACAGATACGGATTTTTCCGTGTTTGATTTCAGGGTGCTGGATCATATATTCCATAGCAGTTACAATTTCAGTAATACCTGCTTTATCATCAGCACCAAGAAGGGTAGTACCATCAGTAGTGATAAGTGTCTGCCCTTTATATTGCAGCATGTCTTTAAAGTAAGACGGAGATAATACGATATTAAGCTCTTTATTCAGGATAATGTCGCCACCGTCGTAATTCGGAACGATCTGCGGTTTAACATTAGCTCCTGTAAAATCAGGTGTTGTGTCAAAGTGAGAAACAAACCCTATAACCGGAACTTCATGGTCTACATTAGAAGGCAATGTAGCCATTACATAAGAATGCTCATCAATAGTAACATCTTCCATACCGATAGCTTTAAGCTCTTCGGCAAGTTTATTGGCAAGATCCCATTGTTTAGCGGTACTTGGTGTAGTTGGAGAGTTTGCGTCAGATTCTGTGTCAATAGTCACATAGCTAATGAAACGGTCTATGATATGCTGCATTTTGAATTTTATTTATTAATGAAGTGCAAATTTACGATTTTACGCATTTCTGAGTTGTTTTCCTGTCAATTTTCTACACTTTATTCTTTAGAAAGATGTGTGATTTCATTATGGATATTTTGCTTTGCCTGATTTTCAAATTTTCCCCTGAAAAGTGGAGTCTTAAAAATGTATTCTATATCCAGAAAGTGCTGTAAAGCCTTTTTTCTGCCGGGGTTGTACATAAAGTCAGGATAAATGGCATATTCTTTTCGTACCTCCTGACTGTAGCCCAGATAAATATTCCATTCACTTCCTAAAATCGAAAGATCGGCATCTGTAAACAGATTGGTGTCATTATCAGTGCTTAATTCATGGCTTTTGGTAGCCAGTATCTGTTCGCCGCAAAGTTTTATCTTTTCTTTTGGATAGCCAATGCTGTTAAGGACTTTGATGGCTGCCAATGCACTTTTTTCTTCATTCTCTTTTGAAGTCACTTTGTAAATGATGTCATGATAGAACAGTGAAAATAAAAGCGTGTCCCAATCACTGATTTGTTCCCGGCAGGCCTCTAGCTGACTATACATGTTTTCAAGATGCTTCAGGTTGTGGTAATGGCGTTTTGGTGATGAATAATGTTGTTCGATATCATCCCATAATGTCTCAATTAGGGATTTTTCACTGGTGTATTTGTTTAGAAGACTTGTAAAAACTCCTTTGAGCATGGTGTGTTTTTATGGATTGAACAATCAAATGTAATAACTTTTACACTTTAATTTTTAATATGGCTTGTTATTCATAAATTTGCACACCAAACAAATCGATATGTACAAATCCTTAATAAGGCCTATACTATTCCGCTTCGACCCGGAGAAAATTCACCATTTCACATTTTCATCAATACGTTTCTTAAACAGCATACCGGGAATGCCGTCACTGCTTAAGTCGATGTATGAAGTAAACGACCCACGTTTGGAACGTGAGGTTTTTGGTTTGAAGTTCAAAAATCCGGTTGGCCTTGCGGCTGGTCTTGATAAGGATGCTAAACTGTACAAAGAGTTGGGTAATATGGGATTCGGTTTTATAGAAATCGGGACCCTGACACCAAAACCTCAGGATGGAAATCCTAAAAAGAGGTTATTCCGCTTAAGGGAAGATGGTGGGCTTATTAACCGTATGGGCTTTAACAACGGCGGGGTACAGGAAGCTGTAGAACGACTGAAAAAGAACCCTAAAGGGAAAGGGCACGTACTTATCGGTGGAAATATAGGGAAGAACAAGGTGACCCCTAATGAAGATGCAGTAAGCGATTACGAAATCTGTTTTGATGCCTTATATGATTATGTAGATTACTTTGTAGTGAATGTGAGTTCGCCCAATACACCTAACCTTAGAGAACTTCAGGATAAAGAACCACTGACGAACCTGTTGCAAACGCTTCAGGATAAGAATGCTGCCAAACCGGTTCAGAAACCGATATTGCTTAAGATAGCACCGGATCTGACTGATGAGCAGTTGCTTGATATTATCGATATTGTAAAAACAACCAGGATTGCCGGTGTAATCGCAACCAATACTACTATTTCCAGGGATGGGCTGGTGTCTGAAAACAAGCAGGAAACAGGAGGGTTAAGCGGTAAGCCACTTACCAAACGTTCTACGGAGGTTATCCGATTCCTTTCTGAGAAAAGCAACAAAGCATTTCCTATTATTGGAGTAGGAGGTATTCATACTGCCGATGATGCGATTGAGAAACTGGAAGCAGGAGCAAGCCTGATACAGCTGTATACAGGTTTTATCTATGAAGGCCCGGTACTTATAAAGGATATCAATAAAAGATTGTTGGATTCTTAGATTGTTGGATAGTTCGATTCTTCGAATGATCTAAAAATCAAATTATCGAATAATCGTAAAAAGAAAACGTTTTCGTAAATGTGCTAAATCTATTATCTTTGAGCCTTTATGGAAAAGATTAAAATTATCGAATGTCCCCGCGATGCTATGCAAGGCATCAAGGCGTTCATTCCTACCGAAAGGAAAATAAGCTATATACAGTCCTTGTTAAGGATTGGCTACGATACTATAGATTTTGGGAGTTTTGTTTCACCAAAGGCTATTCCGCAAATGGTGGATACTGCTGAGGTGCTGGCAGGGCTTGACCTTTCTAAAACACAAAGTAAGCTGTTGGCTATCATTGCCAACACACAGGGCGCACAACTTGCGGCACAACATAAAGAAATACAATACTTAGGCTATCCGTTCTCTATCTCTGAGAATTTCCAGATGCGTAACACGCACAAAACGATAGCAGAATCGATAGTTACCCTTCAGGAAATACTGAACATTGCCGATGCTTCTAACAAAGAGGTCGTGGCGTACCTGTCTATGGGTTTCGGGAATCCGTATGGTGACCCGTGGAATGTAGAGATAGTAGGGGAGTGGACCGAAAAACTTGCCGCTATGGGCGTTAAGATACTTTCGCTAAGCGACACTGTTGGTAGTTCTACGCCAGATGTTATTGATTACCTATTTGCAAATTTGATACCAAAATACCCACAAATCGAATTTGGGGCACATTTGCATACCACACCTGATAAATGGTTCGAGAAGATCGATGCGGCCTATAAAGCCGGCTGTAAACGTTTTGACGGTGCGATACAGGGTTTTGGCGGATGCCCAATGGCAAAAGATGACCTTACCGGAAATATGCCTACAGAACGTATGCTGTCGTATTTTACCACAGTAAAAGCTGATACCAACATGCAACCCATGAGTTTTGAGAGTGCTTATAACGAAGCTACAAAGCTGTTTGGGGAGTTTCATTAATCGGCTGAAAGTTGTCAGTTGATGGTTGCCAGAAGTCTGAGGTCGGAAGCCCGAAGCTAGCTCGTTGAACCGTTCTGTCATTGCGAACGCAACGTAGTGGAGTGCGGCAATCTCAGTATAATTTTATTTTAGTCAATCTTACTATAATGGATTGATTCTTTTATTTTTCCCGTACTAATTTTAGAGTATAATCAAATGCACTTTCTTCTATTGCAATTGGCTTATTTTTGAGTAGTTCCAGTACTCTGAATTTCTCGCGGACACCTTTGGAATTTTTTAAGATTATATAAAGGTTGCCATTTTTTTAAAACAGTCTAAGGTTAAATAATCTTCTTTTTTGGGTTTGAGCATTGTTGGTGGTTCAGTACATTCGGGAGTGTTTTCAAGTATTAGTTTTTGATTTTGATAGAAGCTCCACCTTATTTCTTTACAGTAATTACGTTTATATGATCTAGCTGTATTCAGAATTATTGTGTCTTTTCTAAAGTAATCCTGATTAGTATTATTATAGCTCCAGCTATTTTCAGCGGTTGGAACTGCATTTCGAGCTTTTGCAAGTGTTTCATGTAGAACTGATTCAAGATCATTTTTTGATGGCTGATTTTGAGAGTAAATCAAGCATGGAGTAACCGTAAAAAGTAGTATGTATAGAAATTTCATAAGCTAATAGTTGTTTAAAATTATGGATGATAATTAATATGCTTAAAGTAGAAAGTGATTATGTTTAAAAATACAATAATTCATTTCTATCTTACCATAAAAATATATTATCATACTCTATATTTTGCAATAGCGAAAAAAGATGTATATTTGCATGCAATTTAACTACAATTGCATAATGAAAGCACACACTTCTAAAATCATCGGTGAAGGCCTTACTTACGATGATGTTCTGCTGGTTCCTAACTACTCTGAAATATTACCACGCGAAGTTAGCATTCAGTCTAAATTCTCAAAAAACATAACGCTAAATGTTCCTATCGTATCTGCTGCGATGGATACTGTAACCGAAAGTGCAATGGCAATCGCTATGGCCCGTGAAGGAGGTATTGGCGTTCTTCATAAAAATATGACGATCGAGCAACAGGCAACTGAAGTTCGTAAAGTAAAAAGAGCGGAGTCGGGAATGATCATCGATCCTGTTACACTACCTCTTACCTCTAATGTAGGTGATGCTAAAAACGCAATGCGTGAGTATGGTATCGGAGGTATTCCTGTAGTTGATGCTAACGGAATCCTTAAAGGTATCGTTACTAACCGTGACCTTCGTTTCGAAAAAAATAATTCACGTGAAATTACTGAGGTAATGACATCTGAAAACCTTGTTACTGCTGCTGAAGGCACTACGCTTCAGGAAGCAGAAGGTATCCTTCAAAAAAATAAGATCGAAAAACTTCCTGTTGTAAATGCTGACAACAAGCTTGTTGGCCTTATCACATTCAGGGATATAACTAAACTTACCCAAAAACCTATCGCTAACAAAGATAAGTTCGGACGCCTTCGTGTTGCAGCTGCCCTTGGGGTTACTGCCGATGCGGTTCAGCGTGCTGAAGCTCTTGTTAACGCAGGTGTTGACGCTGTTATCATCGATACGGCTCACGGTCACACTAAAGGTGTGGTAACTGTTCTTAAAGAAGTAAAAGCTAAATTCCCTCAGCTGGATGTTGTAGTAGGTAACATTGCTACTCCTGAAGCTGCATTATATCTTGCCGAAAATGGTGCTGATGCTGTAAAAGTAGGTATCGGTCCGGGTTCAATCTGTACTACACGTGTAGTTGCAGGTGTTGGTTTCCCTCAGTTCTCTGCGGTTCTTGAAGTAGCTGCTGCGCTAAGAGGTACAGGTGTTCCTGTAATCGCTGATGGTGGTATACGTTATACAGGTGATATTCCTAAAGCACTTGCTGCGGGTGCCGACTGTGTAATGCTTGGTTCATTGCTTGCGGGTACGAAAGAATCTCCGGGTGAGACAATCATCTTCGAAGGAAGAAAATTCAAATCATACCGTGGTATGGGTTCTGTAGAGGCAATGAAAGAAGGTTCTAAAGACCGTTACTTCCAGGATGTAGAGGACGATGTGAAAAAACTGGTTCCGGAAGGTATCGTAGGACGTGTTCCTTACAAAGGAGAGCTTTTCGAAAGTATGCTTCAGTTCGTTGGAGGTCTTCGTGCAGGTATGGGTTACTGTGGTGCTAAAGACATTCCTACGCTACAGGAAAGCAGCCGTTTCGTACGTTTAACATCAAGTGGTATCGCTGAGAGCCACCCTCACAACGTAACGATCACTAAAGAAGCTCCGAATTATTCAAGATAATTTATAGTCGAAAGACTAAAGTCATAAAGACAAAAGGCACAAGTTTACGCTTGTGCCTTTTTTATTGTACATATATAAGTAGTAATAGGTTTGAGTGGTTTCCCCTCCTTCGGAGGGGTGCCCGTAGGGTGGGGTGGTTAAGACATTAAGATTAAAAGTTCATCATGAATAGCCCACCCCAGCTTTCAGCCACCCCTCCGAAGGAGGGGAAACCTATCACGCTGTAAATGTAATTGTGTAAAGGCTTTTGCCTGCTGCCTATTGCCTTTTAAACTTTAAACTCAATCCGTAGTACCATCATCTTCATCTTCCTGTTCTCTTTTTAGGTCGGCACTTTCCCACGCGTGATCCTGTGCGCCAAGTTGTGAGTATAAATCGTTACGAAGCAATTGTTCCTGCATTTCGATCTCTTCTTTAGCAGTCATTAGGAAAGCTTTTTTGTCATGGCGTTTCTCAGCTAACCTCACAATGGATTGCTCGTCATACTTCATAAAGCGCTGTCCCTGTCGTGTAGCGGTATAACGCCTGTGTCCAAGTTCTACCAATGCATCTACGCCCAAATGAACGGCACTGTACATATTTTCCCTGTAAAAGTCGTTTACACCCATGTCTAAAAGCTCAAAGGCATCACTACGGTTACGGGCACGCGCCAGTACTTTTAAATGAGGAAAATGTTTTTTGATCATTTCTACTACCTCAAGATTAACCCGCGGGTTATCTATTGCAGCAATAAAAAGTTTGGCATTTTCACAACCTGCGGCCTTTAATAGCTCTAACCTCGAAGCATCGCCATAATATACAGTAAAGCCCATTTTTCGCAGGGAATCCACCCTGTCAGAGTCCATATCGAGTACTGTAGCTTTGATACCATTGGTTTTAAGCAGACGTACTATGGTACTTCCAAAGTTCCCGAAACCGGCGATAACTACATCATTATGTTCGTCAATTGAATCGTATTTTTCCTTTGGTTGCCTTTCTTTTACGCCAAAATAAGGATCAATCAGTTTTTCATTTATCAGCAGCAGGAATGGTGTACCCACCATACTGATGGCAATTACCGCCATCATCTGATTTGATAATTCTTCAGGAAGAAGATTCAGCTGCAATGCAAATCCGAGTATTACAAAACCGAATTCCCCTGCCTGGCTCAAAGCAAAAGAGAACAGCAGGTTCTGGTCGGAGCTTTTCTTGTAGATTATTCCGACAATCAATAATACAAAAAACTTGATGCTGTTGAATATAGTCGTAAATATGATAATGAATGCCGGATCGGCCATGATAAGCGTAAAGTTTACAGAAGCCCCTACACCAATAAAGAACAGTCCTAAGAGTAGTCCTTTAAACGGAGCAATATCGCCTTCCAGCTCATGCCTGAATTCACTGTTGGCTAATACAAGTCCTGCAAGGAAAGCGCCTAAGGCCGGACTGAGTCCCACAAGCTGCATCATGAACGATACACCCATGACAAGCAATAATGCTGATGCAGTAAATAACTCCTGAAGCCTTGTTTTGGCAACAATATGCAGTAACGGAACGATAAGGTAGCGTCCTCCTAAATATACCAGGCCGATGGTTCCTAAAACGATAAGTGTTTGCAGCCATCCTTCAAGATCGGCAGTTAGTGCCTGGTTATGGGCATGGGTAGTTGCACCGTCTGAATCTGCCAGCAATGGCAAAATAGCCATGATGGGGATTACAGCTATGTCCTGAAACAGTAATATTGCAAAAGAAGAACGCCCCATAGAGGTGTTGGTGAGGCCCTTTTCTTTTAGCGTTTGCATTACAATAGCGGTAGAAGACAAAGTAAGTGCCAGCGAAATTACCAGCGTTGTACGCCATTCCCAGCGAAGTACGAACGAACAGGCGATAAATAGCACTATCGCAGTTCCTAAGACCTGCAATGTACCCATACCGACTATAAATTTCCGCATGCGCCAGAATTTCTGAGGGTCAAGTTCGAGTCCGATAAGGAATAGCATCATTACCACACCGAATTCGGCAAAGTGCATGATATCCTGACCTTCTTCACCGATGAAACCCAATACATGGGGGCCAATGATGATACCCGCGAAAAGGTAGCCCAAAATTGAGCTAAGCCCTATTTTTTTTGCAATAGGAACACATACCACGGCTGCGACAAGGTATATTATGGCCTGAAAGAAAAAACTGTCCTGCATATTATCCTAATTTTGTTTTTATCCAGTCGTTGAAATAATGGTGTTCTGATATTTCCTTTACGTTGAGGTCTTTGTGTTCCAGGTATTCAAGTACCTGTCCGTAAAGTTTAGCGTATTTCTCATAGCCTGCCTCATCCATAGAATGAGTGCCATGAACCACAAATGGCGGCATATAAATCATATTGCAAACCTTTGCCGTCTGGCAAAAAGGCTCAAGCAATTGAGGTATGGTAAAGTGATCGCGCCCCAGTGGAGTGTAATTCTCTTTACGTCCACCTGTGGTTATAACCTGTAATAGTTTTTTGTCTTTGAGGGCAAAGCCTTCTTTGCCGTAAGCCCAGCCATGTTCCAGGACGATATCTATCCACTGTTTTAGCAGGGGAGGGCAGCTGTACCAATACATGGGATGATGCCAGATGATAATGTCGTGCAGCATTAATAGTTCCTGCTCACGTTTCATGTCGATATCAAACTCAGGATATTCCTGGTAGAGGTCGTGAAAGGTAATATTGGGTGAATCTGGTATATGGCTTACAAGCGCATTATTGGCGTTCGATTTCTCGAACAACGGATGCGCGAAGAGTATAAGGATTTTGTTTGGCATATAAACTTGTTTGTTATTGATTAAAACAAGGTGATACCGCAATATAAGGATTTTTGTCCGGTTTTTTGATAGTATACAGTCGCAGTCGCAGTTTTCAGTGCTTTTTAAGGATATAAAATAAAAAAAAAGAGACATAACTAATGTTACATCTCTTTTGAATTTTATAGCGGTATGCAGTTAACCTGCCTCTGCCGGCAGACAGGCTGAAAACCGTGACTGCGACTGCGAACTAATTAAGCGTGTATCCCAAGGTAATTGGCAGGAGTGATTTTTAATAGTTCTGCTTTTATTTCGTCACTTACGTTCAGGTTGTTGATGAACGCGTGCATAGATTCTTTATTGATAACCGTATTTGTTCTTGTAAGGTCTTTAAGTGCCTCATAAGGGTTAGGGTAAGCTTCACGACGAAGGATTGTCTGGATAGCCTCAGCTACTACAGCCCAGTTTTTCTCAAGATCTTCGTGGAATTTCTCCTCGTTAAGAAGAAGCTTGTTTAATCCTTTAAGGGTTGCTTCGAAAGATATGATAGTGTGTCCCATTGGTACACCTACATTACGGAGTACTGTACTGTCGGTAAGGTCACGCTGTAGTCTTGAAATAGGCAGTTTAGCCGAAAGGTGCTCAAAAATGGCGTTAGCTATGCCCAGGTTACCTTCAGAGTTTTCAAAGTCGATAGGGTTAACTTTATGTGGCATAGCCGAAGATCCGATCTCACCGGCTTTGATTTTCTGTTTGAAGTAATCCATAGACACATATGTCCAGATATCCCTGTCAAGGTCGATAAGGATAGTGTTGATACGCTTAAGTGCATCAAAGAACGCAGCAAAGTGATCGTAATGTTCAATTTGCGTTGTAGGGAACGAATGTTTAAGTCCGAGTGTACCTTCTACGAAGTCATTACCGAATTTTCTCCAGTCATTTTTAGGATATGCAATAAAGTGTGCGTTAAAGTTACCTGTAGCACCACCAAATTTAGCAGCGAACGGCACGTTGAAAAGCAAACGCATCTGCTCTTCCAAACGCTCAACAAATACATGGATCTCTTTACCAAGACGGGTAGGAGAGGCCGGTTGTCCGTGAGTACGGGCAAGCATAGGTACATCTTTCCACTCAATGCTAAGCTCTTTCAGTTTTGCAATAACACTGATTAGCGATGGCATGTATACGTTTTCGAACGCTTCTTTTGTAGAAAGCGGAATAGCAGTGTTGTTGATGTCCTGAGAAGTCAGTCCGAAGTGGATGAATTCTTTGTGAGCATCAAGACCAAGCTTGTCGAAAGCGGCTTTAATAAAGTATTCCACGGCTTTAACGTCGTGGTTTGTTGTTTTTTCGATCTCTTTTATCTGAAGTGCATCGTTAGCAGAAAAGTTCCTGTAGATATCACGTAGCGGCTCAAAAGCATCTTTACTTACGCCGGTAAGCTGAGGTAATGGCAGTTCGCAAAGAGCGATAAAGTACTCGATCTCTACAAGCACGCGGTATTTTATTAGTGCTTCTTCTGAGAAATAAGCAGCTAAAGGAGCAGTTTTGTTTCTGTAACGGCCGTCTATAGGCGATATGGCATTCAGTTCAGATAAATTTTGCATGTGTTTAAGTGTCAAAATTAGAAGCCGCAAATATAGGCTTTTATAGGCAATCTAAAAAAGGAGTAGCCGGTTAATTGCACTAAAAGTTTGAGTATATTGGCAGTATAACATAAAGTTTTGTAAAATGACGGAATACCTTACTCGTACGTTTAAGATTACCTTATTCACAATAGCATTTTTTTGTTTTTCGGCAGTATGCCTTTCGCAGAATAAACGCGATATTTTTATAAAAAATGAAGTGCAGCCATTGCTGAATTCTCAGGATATTAGTGATGCGGAATACAAGCAACTCAAAACGGCTATACTGACGCTTGAGAAAGAATATGGTTATGAAACCAATCTTAAAAAACGACTATTGGAGATTGCTTATATCCATAAGGATGTTGATTTTTTTAAGGCTGAACTCAGTATGTTGGTAAAAGAGTATGGCTTTGATGTGGCTTACATGCGCGAAACCGAAAGCTATTATCCCGCAATAATGAAAGGCGAACTCGCAGCCTGGTTTAAAACCATGTATCTGAAAAATCACATGGAGTGGCTCAATAATAATTTTGATAAACAGATAGAGTTGCGAAAACTAAATACTATCCACGAAAAAGATCAGTTTATTACTAGATTTGCCATGAATGTGCTTGCTATTTCTTCCCTCGACAGTCTGGAACAGGCAGCGGTGAAGGATAAGCTTTCGGAATATTATCTCTCTAACATTTCACCTTTACTTGAGAGTGCGTCAAAGCGGGGTATATTTATTAACGAGGGTAATTTCGCAGTATTACAAAACGGCTATGACACAGCTTTGATACATAATTTCCAGTTTCAGCGCAATATGGATACTGTTTGGAGTAAATTATTCCCCTATATCAAAAAATCATACGGGCAAAATGAAATTACGAATGTAATTTTCCAAAATTATGATTTTTACCATTACCAGCACTATGGGTCGCAGGTGTTTGATTCTTATACCTATGATGAAATACGTGAACAGTTCAGGCAAAAGCAAAACCCTATCCCAACAAAGGACAGGGCGTGGCTTGATGCTTTTAAAAAAGAATTTGGATGGAAATAAGCAGGATATTGTTTAAGCCTCAGCGAGGCAATATATTTATAGCGCATGAAATCATGTATCAGGATAAAGTTCTTAACAATGTTTCTATTCGTATTTTTTAAAAATATTTTTAATTTCTATTACAGTGTATATAATTAATCCTATAGTGAGTAGTATTATAATATATGTTATATAATTATGTTCTTTGATAGTGTAAATTGTTTTATCGTTTATTTCTATTTGTACGGGATTTACATTATTATCACTATACCATAATTTGATGGGTTTTCCAATGTTTTCTTTGTTGGTTAGGTGTTTCCAATATTCAGAATAATCATGTAGGTACCATTCAGTTTCATCATTTAATTGTAATACGAGTGTGTAACTAATTTTAGTTTTAGATTTTATAGTGTATTCTTCTGTTTTATATCTTGTGCTAAACAGATAGCCTTTTTTCAAATTATAGTCATTTATATCTTTAAAAAGGTCATGAACTAATTTGAAGCAAATGATTACTAAGAGTAATGTGAAAAAAACTAACGAAACGGTGCGGCTTTTTTCTCTGAATTCAAAATAAGAATGTTTTTCCAATGTAATGTTTAATTATTTCTCAATCTTTTCCTCACAACCGCCATACCTTCACTTGCTGTCATGGGTATTACGTCAATAGAGTTGCGCAGGTGTGGAATACTTGCTGGTTTTGGGTCTATGTAAAATATTGGTGATGAAGGTTTTGCATAATCTACCAACCCTGCGGCAGGATATACCTGCATTGATGTGCCTACTATTACAATGTAATCGGCTTCTTTTACTATATCGGCAGCTTCTGTAATTGCGTGAACCATTTCACCAAACCATACGATATGAGGGCGTAGCTGATGTCCGTCGGTATGCAGGTCGCCTACATTAATATCGGTTTTCCATTCAATGATATCATCTTCATTATGAACGCTTCGGGCTTTCAGGAGTTCGCCGTGCAAATGCAGCACTTTAGTACTTCCGGCACGTTCGTGCAGGTCGTCTACATTTTGGGTTATGATGTGCACGTCAAAATCTTTTTCAAGTTCTGCTGCAATAATATGTCCCTGATTGGGTTGTACTTCAAAGAGCTGCCTGCGGCGTTGGTTGTAAAAATCGAGTACGAGTGCGTTGTTCTTTTGCCAGCCTTCGGGAGATGCTACTTCCATTACATCATGGCCTTCCCATAATCCTCCGGCATCGCGAAAGGTCTTTATGCCGCTTTCGGCACTCATGCCTGCTCCTGAAAGTATTACCAGTTTTTTCATGTCTGTGTTGAATAATGTAAATATCGTATTTGCAGAGACGTAGCGTTGCTACACCTTTGTTGTCAAAAATAAATCAGAACTATTATATTTTACCACAAAGTGCACAAAGTTTTTACACTATGTTCACAAAGCTTTGTCCCGATAGCTATCGGGATGGTGATACCTTAGGTTCTTTGTGGTTTAATAATCCAGGATAATATTCAAATAAAAAAGTGCGCTGAGTTTTCACAAAGCGCACTTTACAGTTTATAAATTTTTCAGCTTATTAGCTTTTTACTTCTCCTAAAGTATACAGTTGTTCCATAGTAGGTGTTGCGCTACCGCCTGTAGGCTCAAGGGTGATACCAAAGGCCTGTACGCCTTCAAAGTTATCCACCTGAATGATTCCCTGGCTATCGGCAACCTTATTCTTGTCAAGTACCCCAATGCTGGTTGGTGTAAGCGGGTTAAGCGTCAATGCCCATACCTGATACTCTTTTCCTTCCGGTGCTTCCGGCAAACCGGCGATATCCACAAACACTTCATTGTCTGCATCGTTCATATAGATCTTCGCATACGAGTCAGGAGACACCTGTTGTCCGCCAAGGTTTACAATCGCACTGTTTTTGGCACGGATAACACGTAATGCTTTTTCTTTTTGCTCGTTGTCTTTTGATGTGCTTGCAAAAAGCTGTTCGTACTTATCGCGCTCTTTGGTAACAGCTTCTTTCTGTTCTACTTCCTGATCATACATAAAGTACTGTACACCTAAACAGCCCAGTAGTACTATAGCTGCAGCCCAGCCGATGTATGAAGCAGCACTCCTGCGTGGCTGTAGCTGTACAACGCTGTCGGTACCGTGCTTGTCGATAAGTTCCCTGCGTATCCTGTGGTATACCTCCGGTGATAAATTCGGTGATACACTATAAGACAGATCGATAATCGCTTTTTCTATGGATAGTATCTCGGCTCTGACCTCGGCATGCTGGCGGGCCATTTCCTGTACTTCCCTGTTTTCTTCTTCGGTGGTTACGCCAAAGATATAAAGCTCTAAAATTCCTGAGTTGATAAATTCTTCCATTATACCTCTAAAATGTTTCTTAAATCTTTAATACAAGTCCTGTTTTGTGTCTTAACCGTGCCAAGAGGCATAGCGAGTTCGTCAGAGGCTTCCTGTTGGGTATAGCCCTTGAAAAATAGTAACTCGATAATGCGTACGCAGACAGGTTTAAGCTTCTTCACAAATTCACGGATACCAATAGCATCGATTCTATTGACAACTGTTGCATTGTGGTCAAGGATATGTACGAAATTATCAACGGAGAGGTTTTTTAAATTTTTAGTATGGTCTTTAGACCGCAGTCTGTCTATGGCTGCATTCCTGGCTATGTTGAGGATCCAGGTAAAAAATCGGCCTTTACTTTCGTTATAGGAGTCGACATTTTTCCAGATTTTTACGAATACTTCCTGGAGAACATCTTCGGCTTCTTCCTTGTTTTTTAAGAGATTGAAAATTACACCGTAAAGGCTTTTGGAGTACATGTTGTACAGCGCATTGAACGCATTACTGTCTTTTTTGTAGATTTGTGCGAGTAATTCTTCCTGTGTCATTCTGTAAATTAATTAGTTTGGTACGCCTAATTTAATAAAAAAAATCTATTAGAATACTCCCGTATAATGAAAAATACTTCCGATATACATTACCTTAACTACCTTGAAACCATAATTACTGAAGAAAGGAAAAACAGGTTTGTTGATATACTTTCGCGCCGTACAAAACACTTTACCGTGGCTATAGAAGATGTGTTCCAAATGCATAATGCCAGTGCTGTTATGCGTACGTGTGAGATTTTTGGTATACAGGAATTAAACGTGATAGAGGAGAAGTATGGAAAAACCATAGATAAAGAAATAGCAATGGGAGCTCAGAAATGGGTCGATATAAATGCTTATAAC
Source organism: Flavobacterium psychrophilum (assembly GCA_003243255.1). Next base: position 23,155 of record QFQM01000036.1, read on the forward strand.
AGTACTACTTCTTGTTTAGACGCTTTAAAAGATAAGGGCTACCGCATTATTGCCACAACTCCGCATAAAGATTCATGCTACCTCGAAGATTTTGACATTTCTACACCTGCGGCCCTGTTTTTTGGAACAGAGAAGCTAGGATTGTCCCAAGAAGTAATGGAACGGGCTGACGGCTTTTTGAAGATTCCTATGTATGGATTTACCGAAAGCATCAATGTTTCGTCATCGGCTGCAATTGTTATCCACAGCCTGAGTACGCGTTTGCGTTCATCTGATATACAATGGCAGTTGACTGAGGATGAGTTGCTTGAAAAACGTATCGACTGGGCCCGTAAATCTATAAAGGATATTGATTTTATTACAGAGAGATATCTTTCAGACTAGTTTTCAGTCGCAGTCACAGTTTACAGATGTAATAGTAAATATTTGTTTATAAAAAAAAAGTAGAGCCGTAGCATTGCTACGGCTCTATGTCTATTTTGATCTGTGCAAATGTAAATGTTTAGTATTCAGGATGGCAGTCGTAACTGTAAACTGCGACTGAATACTGCAAACTAGTTACTCCTGTTTAGTGCTTTGTATTCTTCATAACAGCCGCTTATGGCATCCATAATTTGCAGGTCGTTGGCTGTTTTTACAAATTCTTCAGAGTAGTTGCAACGCTCTAATATGTCGGCAATGTCGTCTTTACTTACACCCAAAAGGGCAGCAAGGGTTTCGCGGTCATATTTTTCAGCAAGTGCATTACGCACGGTGTCGTCTTTTTTCATTTCCTTCAGCCTGCGCATTTCCTGAGGTTTCTTACCAAAGATATTATGCAGTAAGTCTGCCGGATTGAACATCGAGCTAACGATTTTCTTGAAAGAGTTAGGAGAGTTTTCACCACCTTCATATCCTAAATTAAGCCCTGATATGGCGTAACGGTAGTTTTCGCGTACCGGAGCCAGTTTAGAGTCAATCTGCAGGTAACCGGTCAGGTTGTATTTGCTGATGATTACCTCTTCAAGTGTGTAGGCTTTTTCCTGAAGAAGGATCTTTGTAACGTTTTTAAATTTTATCCAGTCGTTGGTAACACGAACTCTTACCGATTGATATCCCACAAAAGATACGTGAAGCGTATCGTTTACAGAAGCCTCAATGGCAAAGTTACCACGATCGTCAGCGGTTACCCCCTTTACACGATTGATATTGATTATACTTGCTCCCGAAACCGGCTGTAAAGTAGCTTCGTTCAGGATGATCCCTGAAACTTTTTCAGGGGCAGCAGTAGTATTCTGTGCAAAAGTGCTTAAGGAAAGTAATGCAAATAAAAAAGCTACAAAATATCTCATTGAATGTTTATGTGTCGTAAAAGTAATAAACAAACGGGATATTTTGTAGTTAGTATGTGAACTTGTTTAATTTTTTTTGATTGAAGCAAAATGTTTTTGCATTCATTTGCTTTGTTATTGATGAAAATTTGGTTGATTACAGATGAAGTACATAGGGATATAAACAAAGCAGAGACGTAATATTATTACGTCTCTGCTGAAAATACTATATGTTTTTTAACCTCTTCTTGGCTTTCTGTCTCTAGGAGCAGCTGAATCACCTCTTCTTGGAGGTCTTCCGCCCGGGCTTGAGTTTCTGGAGTCGCTTCTGCCGCTGCCAAAAGAGCTTCCTCTTCTTTCGCCGCCACCGCTTCTTCTTTCACCGCCGCTTCTTCCGCCAAAACCACCTCTGTCGCTGCTACCTCTGTTGAAGCCACCGCCACGGTTGTTGTGGTCTCTGCGTCCGCTGTTGTTGTCGCGTCCGTCATTTTTAGAAATCTCAACATTAATCCTGCGTCCATCCATCTGGAAACTGTTCAGGGTGTCAAGAACTTTTTCGCTGTGTTCTGCATCCGTATTAAAGAAAGAGAATCCTTCTTTAACATCCACTTTAAACACATCGTCACGTCCAAGACCTAAAGTATCACGAAGGAAGTCCTTAAGGCTCATCCAGTCGTAATTATCTCTTGAACCGATGTTGATGAAGTAACGTACAGCTCCGCTATCATTTGGCCTTGCAGTACCTCTTTCACCTCTTTCGCCTGCAGATTGAGCAGAAAGGTCACGGTTTTTCTTATAATAGTTGATGAACCTGTTGAATTCAACAGATACCATTTTCTTAATAAGTTCCTCTTTGGTAAGGTCTTTCATAACCTCATAAATAGCAGGAAGGTAAGAATCGATTTCGTGGTCAACTTCTACATCTTTTATCCTGTTTGCAAGGTGGAATAGCTGTATTTCACAGATTTCCATACCTGAAGGGATCGTTTTTTCTTCAAACTTCTGTTTGATAATCCTTTCGATAGCAGATATTTTACGAAGTTCACTCTTAGTGATGATAACGATAGATGTACCAAGTTTACCGGCACGTCCTGTACGGCCGCTTCGGTGGTTGTAGGTTTCAATCTCGTCAGGTAGCTGGTAGTTAACAACGTGTGTTACATTGTCTACATCAATACCCCTTGCGGCTACGTCTGTAGCAACAAGCATTTGTATCTGTCTGTTACGGAACGATTTCATTACAGAGTCACGTTGTGCCTGAGAAAGGTCACCGTGAAGTGCTGCTGCGTTGTATCCGTCTTCGATAAGTTTTTCGGCAACTGCCTGAGTATCTCTTTTAGTACGGCAGAAAACTACCGAGAAGATATCCGGGTTAGCATCGGCAAGACGCTTAAGTGCCTCATAACGATCACGCGCATTTACAAGGTAAAACTCGTGCGATACCGTAGATGAACCTGAGTTCTTGTGGCCTACAGTGATCTCAAGCGGTTTTCTCATGAATTCTTTAGCGATACGGGCAACTTCCTGTGGCATTGTAGCCGAGAAAAGCCATGTGCTCTTATCGTCAGGAGATGTAGAAAGGATGTTTACGATATCATCATAGAATCCCATGTTAAGCATCTCATCTGCCTCATCAAGAATACAGTAGTCGATTTTAGAAACATCAACAAACCCGCGGTTTATCATGTCCTGCATCCTTCCCGGAGTCGCAACAATAATTTGTGCGCCGCGTTTTACTTCTCTTGCCTGTTCTGTAATGCTGGCACCTCCGTATACTGCAACAGTATGAAGGCTTTTAATGTATTTCGAGTAAAGTTTGATCTCATTCGTGATTTGCAAGCAAAGTTCACGTGTAGGCGACAAGATCAACGCCTGTGTGTTCCTGTTTTCAGGATCTATCTTCTGGATAAGCGGAAAACCGAAAGCAGCGGTTTTCCCTGTACCCGTCTGGGCTAACGCTACTATATCTGTATCTTTTTCCAATAATAGGGGAATCGCTTTCTCCTGCACTTCTGACGGATTCTCAAATCCTAGATCGGTTATCGCCCTCAGCAGCGATTCATTCAATCCTAATTGTTCAAATTTGTTCATATATATTTTTAAAATAGGTGCAAAGGTACTGCTAATTAGCGAGATATGCTAATGAGAATTACAGTTTTATTTTAATAAAAATATTTGAAAATCAGAATGTTATGATTTTAAAAAATCAAGCAGTTGTGCTACAGCACGTCCACGATGGCTTAAGCGGGCTTTTTCATCGAGTGAAATTTGCGCAAAAGTAAGGTCTAAACCTTCAGGTTTAAATACCGGATCATACCCAAAACCTTCTTTTCCTGCTTTTTCGGGGGTAATTACTCCGTTTACGATTCCTGTAAACAAGTGTTGTTTTCCGTTAAGGTTAAGTGCTATTACGGTTTTAAAGCGCGCGTCACGGTTGCTTTTGCTTTCAAGTTCGCTCAAAAGCTTGTCCATATTATCATTGGCATCTTTCTGTTCGCCGGCATAACGTGCCGAATATACTCCCGGAGCGCCGTTAAGTGCGTCAACTTCGAGTCCTGTGTCATCTGCAAAACAGTCATAACCGTAGTTTTGGGTAACGTAATCGGCCTTAAGTATGGCATTGCCTTCAATAGTATCAGCTGTTTCAGGGATGTCTTCGTGGCAGCCTATGTCTTCAAGGCTGAGCAGTTCGATGTCTTCCGGTAGCTGATGTCTTATTTCCTGTAGTTTGTTTTTGTTGTTTGAGGCAAATACCAGTTTCATTATTATATTTTGTATGGGTTTCGGTCTTCTGTGCTTGTCAGCCTGTCGGCTAACGGAGCAATTCCGAACCAGCGTACGTTATGGCCTTTTTTAACCTTAGAGGCTGTAGCGATAACAATAATGAATTCGGCTATGTTCAGAAGTATTACAAAGGTAATATAAAGCCAGTAGAAAAGGGTAGTGCCTGAATAATCTTCAAAAATGGTTACTTCGTCGGCATAATAGCGTCTCGGGATGTCGTATAGTCCTAAAAAGCCCCTGCCGCCAAAAAGTATTCCTAACGTCCAGGCGAGAGCAACGCTGTTAAAAGGGATAAGGGCTATCTGGCCTAAAGAAGCCTGAATGCAGTGCCATCGTACTAAATATGACGATTTTCTGTGTGCCATATAATAGCCTACAGTTGAAATCAGATTGATTACCGGAAGCGGTAGCCCGGCAATAACCGATACCACAGCCATCAGATAACTGTTGCCTGCCAGTTCGTATTCGTATGGATGTATAGATGGTTTTGTTTCCGTTGGAGGTGTTGTTGCAGGTGTGTTTTCTATAATCCCTTCTGTATGTTCCATGCCCAGTTAATTAAGATTAGAAATAGTAAAACAATGGCTACCCATTTTATCCTTATAAATTGCTCTGTCTTTTTAAAGCTGTTGTAAAGCGTATCCTTTTTAAGGATTGTGTCATAAATAAGCCAAAAAGGAGTAATGATCATAATTACGGCCATGATCAGGCCAAGAGGGTTTAGTAAGATTGCGTCTGTAAAGTGTCCGTGAGACAAATGGAGCACAGAACGCGTAACACCGCAAGAAGGGCAGGCTATACCGGTTGCATTTTTAAATAGGCAGGGTGTAAAGTCGCTGTGAAGCATTGTTTGCCACGAAGCCCATATAAGCCAACTGTAACCGGCCAAAAGGCCAAAAGCCAACAGCAGGTATAGCCTGTTTCTTGTCATTAGTTTATTACATTAGGTAAGCCTGTAGCTTCTCCATGTTTTTTTGTTTTGTCAGATCCATGATAAGGAACCAGTCTACAATAGTCCATATACCGCATCCTCCACATGTTAATAGTTTAGCTACTCCAAGACCTGTGTCACCAATAAGGAAACGGTCAATACCAAAACCTCCTGCAAGTACAGATACGATGATAAGAGTTGTTGGGTCTTTAAGGTCTACTGACTGGATAAGTCCCCATTTAGACTCGTCGATAGCTAACAGCCTTTCGCGGATGTAAGGTATTTGTGATGGTTGAAAAAACTTTGCATTTGACATTAGGTACATGTCTACTTTTTGTGAATCCATGATGGTTAATTTGTTTTTGGTTATTATTAATATCGTAAAACTATAATTTTTTTTAAAAATGTAATGGTTTTCGGTCTTTTTTTTTCGTTGTCTGTTTTTTTATTTTAGTCGAAAGCCGGATATAAAGAACCAGTGTTTATAAGGCCCTTTTCCTGTCAGACGAAAAACTCGGCTTTTTATTACAATCAAACCCGAAAAATATTTGATGTGACCGATTTAATAATTACTTTTGGAGCGTTTTTTAAAGCACAAAACTAGAATTATGGTAAAAGATCTTTTCGAAAGAATACAGAAGAATAAAGGCCCTCTTGGCAAGTGGGCTTCACAGGCTGAGGGATATTTTGTTTTTCCTAAACTTGAAGGCCCTTTGGCTAACAGGATGCAGTTTCACGGTAAAGAGGTAATTAACTGGAGTATTAATGACTACCTGGGTCTTGCCAATCACCCTGAAGTTCGTAAAGTGGATGCTGAGGCTGCAGCTGAGTATGGTTCTGCCTACCCGATGGGAGCAAGGATGATGAGCGGGCACACTTCATGGCACGAGAAACTGGAGCAGGAACTTGCTTCTTTTGTTGGAAAAGAATCGGCTTACCTTTTAAACTTCGGTTACCAGGGGATGGTTTCTACCATTGATGCCCTTGTGTCTAAAAATGATGTTATCGTTTACGATGTGGATTCTCACGCTTGTATTATCGACGGTGTGCGCCTTCACATGGGTAAACGTTTTACTTATAAGCATAACGATGTAGAAAGCCTTGAGAAAAACCTTGAGCGTGCTACTAACATGGCAGAAACTACCGGTGGTGGTATCCTTGTGATCACTGAAGGTGTTTTTGGTATGAGAGGGCAGCAGGGTAAACTTAAAGAGATCGTTGAACTTAAAAAGAAATTCAACTTCAGGTTGCTTGTTGACGATGCACACGGTTTTGGTACGCTTGGTAAAACAGGTGCCGGAGCAGGTGAGGAGCAGGAATGCCAGGATGGTATCGATGTATACTTCTCTACATTCGCTAAATCTATGGCGAGTATAGGTGCATTTGTTGCAGCTGATAAAGATGTTATCGACTTCCTTAAATATAACCTGCGTTCGCAGATGTTTGCTAAAGCGCTTCCAATGGTATTGGTTAAGGGAGCCCTTAAGCGTCTTGAAATGCTAAGGACTATGCCTGAGCTTAAAGACAAGCTTTGGGAAAATGTAAACTATCTTCAAAACGGACTTAAAGATAAAGGTTTCAACATTGGTGATACCAATACGTGTGTGACTCCTGTATATCTTGAAGGAAGTATTCCTGAAGCAATGGTAATGGTAAACGACCTTAGGGAGAACTACAGTATTTTCCTTTCTATCGTGGTTTATCCGGTAATTCCTAAAGGAATTATCCTTTTAAGGATGATCCCTACGGCTACACACACTAAAGCGGATATCGATGAGACGCTTTCGGCGTATGAGGCTATCCGTGAGAAGCTTGTTAACGGTACTTACAAACAGATTGCTGCGCAGACTACAGTAGATGTTTCTGCTGAATAAGTAAAGCAACTATAAATATAAAAGCCCATCTATCTCGGATGGGCTTTTTTTATGATAGTAATGTCTGTGGTATAAAAAAACTCCGAAACCATAGGCTTCGGAGCTATGTAATTAGATAGAAATTATCCAATAATAATATTTAAAGGTCTTTCCTAAAGGTTTTTCTGCGTTTGTGGATTATCGGGTTAAAGTTCTTCCACATGTTGTGTATAGCGTGGTTTTCTTCAAGCTCCGGTGTACGTATACAATACTCTATGCCATTCTTTTTAAATACTTTGTAATATTCCTCAAATATTATTGCTGTAACGCCTTTATTCTGATATTCAGGGTCAATACCTATGAGGTAGAATACGGCCTCTTTGTTCTTCTTTTTTGCCTTAAGCAGATGAATAAACCCAAAAGGGAATAACTTGCCCTTAGCTTTTTGCAGTGCCTCAGAGAATGATGGCATCACAATACTGAAAGCTACAATATTATGGTCTTTGTCCTCCACAAACATAATGTATTCAGGATTGATCAGGCCTATGTATTTCTTTTTGAAATATTCTTTCTGAATATCTGTAAACGCTACAAACGAAGCCAGTTTTGCATAACTGGCATTAAACAAGTCGAACATCTTGTCTACGTATGGCATTACTTCGCTTGTTTTGGTAAAAGTAATGGCTTTAAGGCTGTATCTTTTCTTGATAAGCTCGCTTGCCTTCATGAAAAGGTTAGGGTCGACATCATTGAAAGAGAAACGGCTTTCGATGTATTCTTTTTCTTTTACAAAGCCAAGTTTTTCAAAATGCTCCATATAATAAGGAGGATTGTACCAGGTAATCATGGTGCCTATCTGGTCGAAACCTTCGGTAAGGCAGCCTACCTTGTCCAGGTTAGAGAAACCTATCGGACCTTCTACATGCTCAAGGTTGTGTTTGCGTCCCAGTTCGTATACTTTTTCAAGCAGGGCTTTTGTAACTTCGATATCATCTATAACATCAAACCATCCAAAACGCACCTTGCTTTTCTGTTGTTCGTTTACTTCCTGCCAGTTGATGATGGCTGCTACTTTCCCTACTGCTTTTCCTTCTTTGTAAGCAATGTAGAAATAAGCTTCGGCATGCTCAAAAGCAGGGTTCTTTTCCTTATCAAAGCCTTCAAGCTCTTCGGCAATAATAGGAGGTATCCAGTACGGGTTGTTTTTATATAATTCAAAAGAGAACTTAATGAATTCTTTAAGTTCGCTTTTTGTCTTTGCTTCTTTAATTGTGATCATGTAGTGTATTATTCTTCAGGTAAGACATTGTCAAGCCTTTCTTTTTCCTGTTTTTCTTTTTGTTTCTGCATTTTTTTATCCATCTCGCTCTGGCTCTTCTCAGCATCTGATTTTCCCGGCAGTAGAATGTCGCGATAATCGGCATCAAAACGCCATGAAAGGCCGGCACCTCCATAAAGTATGGAAGGCGTATCCTTAAAATTCTTGTTGATGTAAGCATCAAGCTGCAGGTTGTCATTAAGCAGATATGCAGCGCCTACCCTGGCTGCAATATCTGAATAGTAGTCGCTGTCAAATACCTGTAGCTCTACGAAACCTGACCATTTGGCAGCAAATGAACGGGTAATTGTCGATATCCAGCCAAGGCTCATATAGTCAGTTGTAATTTTGTCAGCTATAATGTTGTTTGTCCATATCACTCCGTTAAAGCGGTTTTGTGTAATAGCTACTACCTTAGGGCTAACCTGGTCTTCAGGGAATGTATATGGGTTTTTTCCGCCTATAAGATTGGCTCCTGCGTAAATTGATACCGCAGGTAAAAGATTACGCCATTTGAATTTATGGTTGGCCTTCCAGCTATAGATGTTTACTTCAGGATGATAGTTCTTGTTCGGGTCATAGATGAGGTACTTGGCACCGATGTTGAACTGCTTGAAGTCGTTACGGTTAGTGGTGTAAATCGCGTCTTCAAACTGGTCGAACTGGTACTGCATATCTACCATAAATTCGAGCTGTTCCAGAAAAGCACCGTAACGCAGGGTAAGGTCTGCGCCCATACCTTTTGCCTCGTTATTGAGTACATCGTGCTTCTGTTTTATACCGTATAGGCCGGTTTCCAGCTGCATTACTGATTTACCCACTGCAAACGCACCCATAGACATACTGGGGCGGTTAGTGTTTATCTGGTCGGTATATTGTGCCTGAGTAAGGGCGGAGCAAAAAAGTAAGGTGAGCGAAAATATTTTTTTGAAACCGTTCATGTTTGGCTCGTTTATTGGTTGTACAATCGTATTGTTTTCCAAAAATAGTACAATTTATTATTAATTTAGGGGAGACGATTTATTTTTAAATAACCAATTACGTATTTTTGATAAAAATTAAATGAT
>QFQM01000329.1 GCA_003243255.1 Flavobacterium psychrophilum
GTTCCTCCAAATCGTTTGGTCGTGGAAGCATCTTCTTGCGAAAACATCTCAAATATCTTTTTCTGATTCTTTTCCTCAATTCCAATCCCCGTATCTCTTACGGTAAATCGGAATAAAGTCTCATCTACTGAAATCTTGTTTAGGATTTCAATTTTCAATTCAATTTCACCCTTTTCCGTAAACTTAACGGCATTGGACAAAAGGTTTACCAATATTTGTCGCAATCGTATTTCATCTGACCAGATGTAACGAGGTGTGTCAGTTGAAATATTCAACAGCACTTCCAATCCTTTTTGATGAGCCTGGTATTTGATCATGTCTGCCACTTGGCTTCCGATCTCGATCAGATCGGTTCTTTCAATTGACAAATCTAATTTTCTGGCTTCAATTTTCGAGAAATCCAGAATGTCATTTAAAATATCCAATAAAGAATGAGCCGACTGTGCAATGATGGCCATGTATTGACGCTGCGTTTCATTCAATTTTGTTTTTGTCAGTAATTCTGAAAAACCGATCACTCCATTTAAAGGTGTTCGAATCTCGTGACTCATATTGGCCAGGAACTCAGACTTTGCTGCGTTGGCTGCCTCCGCAAGTTCTTTGGATTTAAGAAGAAGTTGTTCGGTTTGTTTTTGATCCGTAATGTCATTTGAAAAACCGATCACAACTCTCGTTTCCATACCCTCCATTTTCAGCGGTATTTTCGTGGTTTGGAAGATCCCACGCGTGCCATCGGCACGAACAATAACTTCTTCAGGTATAAATAATGGTTCACCTGATTCAATGACATAACGGTCTGTTGCCAGGTATTGATTTGCTTCTTCGGCGGTGACTATACTGAAATCAGATGCTCTTAGTCCCACCATTTGTTCAGGGGTAGTATGGAACGCCCTTGCCAAAGACTGGTTTACAAATAAGTGACGGCCATCGTAGTCTTTACAGAAGACAAAACCAGGTGCATTATCTAACATCAATTGGCGTTGATCACTTAATCGTTTTAAATCAGCTTCACTCTTGACGAGTTCATTCGTGCGCTTCTCTACCAGCTTCGCCAGGAGCATGTTATTCTTGCGTATACTTCTCGTATTCAAAAGATACCACACATATAATGATGTTATCAGAACGAATATGCCAATTGCTCTAAACCAAAGGGTATTCCACCATGGTGGCAATACGTGAATAATCAACGAAGCTCCTTTTTCATTCCAAATACCGCTGCTATTACTTACTTTCACTCTGAATGTGTAAGTACCGGCAGGCAAGTGAGTATAGGTAGCATTTCGCTGTGTGCCTACATAATTCCATTCGGATTCCAATCCTTCCATTATATAAGCATATTGGCTTAAGCTGGGATTGATATAATCAATGCCTGCAAAGTCTAAAGAAAATATATCGTGCTGATGGCGTAATGTTATTTCTTTTGTTTGAGTAATGGGTTGCTGGAGTATTGAGTCTGAGTCCAGTACGCGGATAGATTTATTGAAAACTTTCAGGTCGGTGATATGAACGGTTAGCAGATAAGGGTTATTGTGAATACTATCAGGATGAAAAACCAGTATGCCTTTGTTATGGCCAAGGTACATGGTTCCATCTTTATCTTTGAAACCTGCATCTGATCGAAATTCAACCCCATCAAGTCCATCGCGCAGACCATAACTCGAAGTGGATCCGGTGAGTGGGTTGAATTTTAAAAGCCCATTATTGGTGCCTAGCCATAGATTTTTTTTATCGTCCTCTAAAATACTTCGTACACCTATTCCCCGTAATACCGTTTTGAAACTGCCCTTGGCTACATTCAATAGATTCAACCCTTCTGATAAGCCTACCCATGTTTTGTTTTCACTTCCCCTAAAAAGAGTATATACTGTGTTATCTGAAATACTTGTTGAGTCCCCGATCTTATTTTGAAAGCAAGCGGTTTGGTGAGTAGTGACATTAAATCTAACCAATCCGTCACGCGAACATATCCATATCGTGCTGTCCGTATCTGTCTGCAAAGTGAAATTGAAATTTTCAACCTCCTGATCTGGGCAGTATTTATTTGTGTAGTTTTTAAACTGGCCGATGTGGTTAAGTGACATCTCTGAAACTCCCTTTCTTGTGGCAAGATATAATATGCTTCCATCCTGATTTTCCAACAGACTGGCTACTTCATTTTCAAATATGCTATTGGGATCTTTAGGATTAGTGATGAATTTTCTAATAGTGTCCACTCTTTCATCATACAACTTCAAACCTTCCCGGTGAGTGCCCGCCCAGATTCGTCCCTTCTTATCCTCAACCAATGCCAGTCCCGGATTTCCAGGATACACTTTAATTTGCCCCTCTTCAATTTTTATAAATCCTTTTTCAGTTGCCATCCACAAGCGGCTTTTACTGTCTTTGATGACAGCATTAACGGTCGGATTATCGAGTGGCAGTTCAATTCTTCCAAACATGTTTGTGTATCGGTCTACGATATTGACTCCGCCAAAGTGGGTACTGATCAACAAGCGCCCTTGAGGGTCGCGATAAAGCCCCCCTCCCGTATGGGCAATGGAATTGCTGCTTAAGCTTTTTGGATCTTTGGAATCAGGAAGGTAATTGGTGAATTTTCCCTTTTTTTTGTCAAACAGACTTAACCCTCCATTCTGTGTCCCTATCCAAAGAATAGCACCCGCATTAAAAAATGCGGTAACCGTATTGATTGGAAGAGAGTTCTGATCTTCTTCATGATGACGATAGTTTTTAAATGAGCCTGTGGTCAGATCAAGTCGATCCATACCTGCATCGACAGTACCAATCCAGACTATATTATCCGCATCAACCAAAACATTATATATCTTTCGGGAGCTGATACTGTTGTTACCATTGGGCAGATAATGACTTATGATTTTCCTTGAATGGGTATCATATAGGTATAGACCATTATTTTCTGTTGCTACCCAAATCTGGTTTGCAATTGCGGCTTTGCTTACACCCATAATATTATCGAGTGTGTTGGGCCAATCAATTTGTTCAAATTCATTTTTTTCCGGATTAAAATAACCGATAAAATACTCTCCTGCTGCCCACAACCGTTGACTAGCGTCTTCCCAAAACACGTATATTTTCTTCTTGTCGCCATAGCGGACGAATCGATCATGAGATCGATCGTACCTACATATTGAGGCCCCGTAAGTTCCAACCCATAGGTCGCCATTGCGATCCCCGTAAAGGGTATTTACCTGGTTGGTGCTGATGGTAGATGAGTCTTCTACACTATGGATATACCTTTTGAACTGATATCCGTCATACCGATTCAATCCATTGTGGGTGGCGATCCAGAGAAATCCTTCTTTGTCTTGAAACGTACTTGTTACAAAATTACTGGCAAGTCCGGCTTCAGAGGTAATTTTATTAAATCTTAAACCTGAATGAACTTGGGCATTTATAAAGTGTGGGTGGAAAATTATAATTGCTGCCAGAAAGAAAAGCCTGATGGGAAGAAGAGTAGACCGCAAATCACAATACCTTCGCAAGCCTTGGGACAAACCAAACGAAAACGTTACATAGCCCATGTGCTTATGCTGTTTTATCTAAATTCCTAAAAACCTCTTGATTGCGTATGGAAGATTCTTCTTCATAGTGGGTATTCACAAAACTGGTTAGTTCGCGGGTAGCCTCATCCATTTCTGCAACGCTTTCTTTTAAAAATCGAGTAATAGAAGCCATTTCATCTTTTTCGATGTAGCTACTATCCATTAGATTCATCAACCCCTGAATTCTTGCAATCGGGCCCCGCACTGTATGTGATGCCTTGAAGGCAATATCCTCTAACATTTTTGATGTCTTTTCCTTTTGCTCCTCCGCTTCCTTTCGCTCCGTAATTGGAAGGGCCAGAGTGAGAAAATAGTTGGTCGCTCCTCGTTCACTTTTTAGCGGGATGACGACCATATCAATCCAGAAAAAAAGACCGTCCTTTCTTTTATTCTTAACTTCACCCCGCCACGTTTTTCCTGTTTTGAGCGAATAAATCATTCTTTTAAAAAAATGATTGGAATGATATCCCGAATTTAAAATATTGAAATTTTTACCAACCAATTCTTCTTTGGTCAATC